>NZ_JBVIWC010000019.1:137874-144583 GCF_055594965.1 Kitasatospora sp. NPDC040550
GGGGGGGGGGGGGGGGGGGGGGGGGGGGGGGGGGGGGGGGGGGGGGGGGGGGGGGGGACCCCCCCCCCCCCCCCCCCCCCCGTCCCGGTTGGCCCGGGCTACCTCCCGGCCCGGCGGCTGCCGAGTCGCAGGCCGCCGAACACCAGGGCGCCCACGAAGAGGACGATCCCGATCAGGAGCAGCCACAGCAGCCCCTTCACCAGGACACCCACGAAGCCGAACACCACCGCGATGAGCAGGATGAACAGGAGCAGTGCCATGTCGTTCCCCTTCCCCTTCGTCGCCTCGTCCTCGTGCCCGCCGATGGGCTCGTGCCCGCCGTCGGGCGCCGCCGTCAGCGGTCGCGCTCGAGGGCTCCCTTGACCCGGTCGGCGGCGCCGTGCGCGGCGTCCTTGACGTCGTCCGCGGCCTGCTTGACCTTCGACTCGACCTGATCGGCTTGGCCCTCGCCCTTGAGCTTCTGGTCGCCGGTCACGTCCCCGGCCTTCTCCTTGGCCTTGCCGGCCAGTTCCTGCGCCTTGTTCGACAGGCTGCTCATCCGGTCCTCCCTCGGTCCGTCGTCCGTCGGCGGCGTGTTCCCGCCGCCTGTTCGTCTGCGTTTGCCCCGTAATCGACCTTCCATGCGCCCAGGAGGGATCGGTGTCCGGACGGGCCCGGGCCGCCTCGAACACGTTCGTTACGATCGTGGGATGACCGCCAGAAGAGAGCCGATCAGCCGCCGGGAGCGCCCGGCGAAGCCCGCCCTGTCCCGTCGGTGGATCGTCGACACCGCCGTGCGGGTCATGCGGGCGGAGGGGCTGGAGAAGGTCACCATGCGCCGCCTGGCCGCGGAGCTGGACACCGGCCCGGCCTCGCTGTACGTCTACGTGGCCAACACCGCCGAGCTGCACGCCGCCGTGCTGGACGCCCTGCTGGGGGAGGTCGACCTGACCGGCGGGCGCCCCGACGTTTCCGAGACCGAGGCCGAGGCCGAGGCTGCCGCTGCCGCTGCCGCTGCCGCTGCCGCTGCTGAGGGCGACTGGCGCGAGCGGCTCCGTGCCGTCCTCGCCTCCTACACCGCCGTGCTCTTCGCGCACCCCCAGCTCGCCCGGTCGGCCGTCGTGGCGCGGCCCAGCGGCGAGAACTACCTGCGGCTGGTGGAGCGCCTCCTCGACCTGCTGTCCCGCAGCGGGGCGCCCCGGGAGCAGGTCGCCTGGGGCGTGGACAAGCTGCTCCAGGACGCCACGGCCACGGCCGCCGAGCACTCGACGCAGGCGCAGGACCCGGCGTCCGAGGAGGCCTGGAGCGCCACCATCCGGGCCCTGCGCACGGTGGACGAGTCCACCCACCCGGCGATCCGGGCGCACCTGCCCGTCCTGCTCGGCGGCTCGGCCGAGCAGCGCCTGCGCTGGGGCTTCGACGTGCTGGTCAACGGCATCACCGGGACGCCGGTCCCGGGCCCGCAGGGCTGAATCCGCCCCGGCGGCGCCCCGGTCGTCCGGGGCGCCGACGTCGCCGCGGCCATGGACGAACTTGTTCGGAACGAACACGTTCGTTACGGTGGAGGAGTCCGGTCAGTCGTCAGGAGGCACCCATGAGCACCCACCACCCCATCGCGATCATCGGCGGCGGTCTCGGCGGTCTCACCGCCGCCCGCGTGCTGCACGTCCACGGCGTCCCGGCCGCCGTCTTCGAACGGGAGGCGTCCGCCGCCGCCCGGGCCCAGGGCGGCATGCTCGACATCCATCAGGAGAGCGGTCAGCGGGCGCTGCGGGCCGCCGGTCTGTACGAGGACTTCCTGGGCCTCGTCCACGCGGGCGGCCAGGAGATGCGCCTGGTCGGCCCGGACGCGGTGGTCCGGGTCGCGGAGGAGGACGACGGCACCGGCGGCCGCCCCGAGGTCGACCGGGGCGACCTGCGCGACCTGCTGCTGGCCTCGCTGCCCGAGGGCACCGTCCGCTGGGGGAGCAAGGCCACCGGCGTCCGGCCGCTCGGCGACGGCCGCCACGAGGTGGCCTTCGCCGACGGGTCCACCGTCACCACCGACCTGCTGATCGGCGCCGACGGCGCCTGGTCCCGGGTCCGGCCGCTGCTCTCCGCCGCCGTACCCGCCTACACCGGCATTTCCTTCGCCGAGGCCGACCTGCACGACGCCGACCTCCGCCACCCGCGCAGCGCCGCCCTGATCGGCGGGGGCTTCTTCCTCGGCCTGGGCGGCGGCTGCGGCCTCCTCGCGCACCGGGAGACCGACGGCAGCCTGCACGTGTACGCCGCCGCGAGGGCCGACGAGGGCTGGCTCGACACCCTCGACTTCACCGACCTCGACGCCGCCCGGGCCGGCGTCCTCGCCCGCTTCGACGGCTGGCACGACGACCTGCGCGCCCTGGTCGCCGACGCGGACACCCTCACCCCGCGCCGCATCCACGCCCTGCCGGTCGGCCACCGCTGGGAGCCGACCCCGGGCGTGACGCTCCTCGGCGACGCCGCCCACCTGATGTCGCCGTTCGCCGGCGAGGGCGCCAACCTGGCCATGCTCGACGGCGCCGAACTCGCCGCCGCCCTGGTCGCCCACCCCGGCGACACCGCCGCCGCGCTGGCCGCCTACGAGACGGCCCTGTTCCCGCGCGCCGAGGCGTCCGCCGCCGATTCAGCCGCCAGCCTGGAGTCGATGTTCGGCGAGGACGGGCTGGAGCGGACGGTCGAGTTCTTCACCTCCGCCCCGGCGGCCGGGTGACCCCTGACCGGGGCGCCGGTGGTCCCGGCGCGTTGCGCGGCGGGGTGCGGCCGCCCGGCTGAGATGCTCTGCCGGTGGAGACCAGGGACACGGGCCGGATCGAGGCGTTCAGCGACGGGGTGTTCGCGATCGCGATCACCCTGCTGGTGCTGGAGATCAGGATCCCGCAGGCGCACGGGGCGGCGGAGCTGTGGCGGGCGCTCGGGGCGCAGTGGCCGTCGTACTTCGCGTACGTGGTGAGCTTCCTGGTGATCGGCGTGGTCTGGGTGAACCACCACACCCTGTTCGCCCACCTCGCCCGGGTCGACCGCACGCTGATGTTCCTCAACCTGCTGCTGCTCATGCTGATCTCCGTGCTGCCGTTCCCGACCGCCGTGGTCGCGCAGAACCTGCGCAACGGCTCGGCGGCGAACGTCGCGGCAGCCGTGTACGGCGCGGTGATGGTCGGCCAGTCGGTGCTGTTCTCCGCCTTCTGGAACCACGTCACGCGCACCGGCCGGTGCTTCGACGAGCAGGTGGACGTGCCGGCGGCCCGGGCCGCCCGGTGGCGGTTCGAACTGGGGCTGGTGGTCTACCCGTTGACGGTCGCGCTGGCCTTCCTCTCCGCCCCGGCGGCCCTCGCCGTCCACGGACTGCTGGCCGTCTACTACGGGTTCAACCAGGTACGGGTGCCGCTGCTGGCGCAGCGGGCGTGACCGGGTCCCGGAACGGCGGGCGGGGCAGGGCCGGTTGTCGTACCCTCCGGGCCATGGACCACGACTTCGCCACCCGCTTCGCCCAGGACTGGGCCGCCGCCTGGAACTCCCACGACCTGGAGCGCATCCTCGCCCACTTCACCGAGGACGTCGTCTTCGCCTCGCCCCGGATCGTCGAGCTGATCGGCGACCCGTCCGGCGAGGTGCGCGGCAAGGAGGCCCTGCGCGTCTACTGGTCCAAGGGCCTCCAGCACCTGCCCGACCTGCACTTCACCGTCGAGGACGTCCGGGCCTCCGTGGACACCCTCGTCATCAACTACCGCAACGAGCGCGGCCGGGCCGTCGCAGAGGTGCTCACCTTCCGCGACGGCCTGGTCTGCCAGGGCCTCGGCGCCTACGGGCCGGAGGCGTAGCGCGCGGCCGGCCTGGAGTCGGACGGCGCGGCCCCCGTCGAACTCCCCGCCGAGGCAGAACTCCCGGCGTTCGCGGAGGCCGCTCGTCACGAAGCCGCCGACGGCGAGGGCCGTCAGACGACGGTCAGGACGATCTTGCCGGTGGTGCGGCCCTGCTCGCCGAGCTCATGGGCCTTCGCCGCCTGGCCGAGCGGGAGGACGGCCTCGACCACGGGCCGCAGCGCGCCCCGCTCGGCCAGGGCGGTGAGCTCGCGCAGGCCCAGGTGGTCGGGCTCGACCAGGACCCAGCTCGCGCTGACGCCGTCCCGCGCCGCGGGGATGTCGCCCGGGCCGGGCAGGGTGATCAGCCGGCCGCCGGGACGCAGCACCCGCATCGAACGCTCGGCGGTCTCGCCGCCGAGCCCGTCGAGCACCACGTCCACCTCGGACACGGCCTCCTCGAAGCGGACCTCGCGGTAGTCGACCACCTCGTCCGCACCCAGTTCGCGCAGCAGCTCGTGCTTGCCCGCGCTGGCCGTGCCGATGACGTACGCGCCGCGCGCCTTCGCGATCTGGACCGCCAGGTGGCCGACGCCACCGGCGGCCGCGTGCACCAGCACCCGCTCGCCGGGGCGCACGCCCGCGGCGTCGACCAGGGCCTGCCAGGCGGTCAGTCCGGCCAGCGGAAGCGCCGCCGCCTCCACGTGCGTCAGGCCGGCCGGCTTCGGGGCGAGGTGCCGGGCCGGGGCGACGACGTACTCGGCGTACCCGCCCGCCTGGCGCGGGAACAGCGGCATCCCGTAGACCTCGTCGCCAGGGCGGTGGTTGCTCACCCCGGGGCCGACGGCCTCCACCGTGCCGGAGACGTCCCAGCCGACCACCGGCACCTCGCCCCACTCGATCAGCGCCCCGCTGGCCCTGGTCTTCCAGTCCACCGGGTTCACCCCGGCCGCGTGCACCTTCACCAGGACCTCGTTCATCCCGGGCTCGGGCCGCGCCAGCTCCCGCTCCACCAGCTGCTCCGGGCCGCCCCACTGCTCCACCACGACTGCACGCATGTCCGTACGCCTTGCTCTCGTCGGATCCGGTCGATCCGTTCCACCGCCGGGTCTGCCCGGCGCAACGAGGTCAACCATTCCGCGTCCGGCGCCCGCACGGGGTTGGCCGTCCGGCCACTATGTGACAGGATCTGGCCATGGCAAGGATCTGGCCGGAGACACCGCGGAACTGCTCGAACCCGGCGCCGATGGCGCCCGATCCGCACCGGGTCGCGGTGCTGGCCCTGCCCGGGGTTCCGCCGTTCGAGCTGGGCATCCCCTCCCGGGTGTTCGGCAGCGCGGAGGACGCCGAGGGCCGTCGGCTCTACGAGGTCACGGTCTGCACCGCCGACGGGGCCGCCGTCCTCAGTGACGCGGGTTTCACCGTGCAGCCCGCCGCCGGGCCCGAGGCCCTGGCCGCGGCGGACACCGTGGTCATCCCGCCCACCCATGCGATGCCCGAGCTGGCCGTCGGCGGCCCGCTGCCGCCCGAGGTCACTGCGGCCGTCGCCCGCATCCGCCCGGGCACCCGGCTGGTGTCGATCTGCTCCGGCTCCTACGTGCTCGCCGCGGCCGGACTGCTCGACGGCCGGCCGGCCACCACCCACTGGAACCTCGCCCCCGAGTTCCGCCGGGCCTACCCCGCGGTCAAGGTCGACGAGGAGGTGCTCTTCGTCGATGACGGCGACGTGCTCACCTCCGCCGGGGTGGCCGCGGGCGTCGACCTCTGCCTGCACCTGATCCGCCGCGACCACGGCGCGGCCACCGCCAACCGGGTCGCCCGGATGTGCGTCGTGCCGCCGTGGCGGGACGGCGGGCAGGCCCAGTACATTGACCGGCCCGTCCCCGACCCCACCATCGCGGGCACCACCGCCACCCGGGCCTGGGCGCTCGCCCACCTCGACGAGCCGCTGCCCCTCACCAAGCTCGCCGAGCACGCCCGGATGAGCCTGCGCTCCTTCACCCGGCGCTTCCGCGACGAGGTCGGCATGACCCCGGTCCAGTGGCTCACCGCCCAGCGGCTCGAACTGGCCAAGCAGCTCCTGGAGACCACGGACCTGTCCATCGACCTGGTCGCCCACCGGGCGGGCTTCGGCACCGCGAACTCCCTGCGCGCCCACATGCGGGCGGCCTTCGGCATCTCACCCGCCTCCTACCGCCGCACCTTCGGCACGGAGGACCGGGTGGCCGCGCTCTGGTGACCGCCCCCGACCGTCCCCGAACGCCCCCGTCCGGCCGGGGACGGTCGGGGACGGTCGGGCGCGGGCCGGGCGCGGCCGGGGGCGGCCGGGAGGCCGAACTACGGCCGGATCAGGCCGACTTGGTGATGGTGTAGACGACGTAGACGCCGCACTGGGCGCCGGAGCCCTGCCTGCTGACGACCCAGCCGGCCGGGATCGTGGACGGCCCGCAGACCTGCATGCTGGTCTGGTCGGTGACCTTGACGATGGTGTACGTCCCGTAGGTGCCGCAGAGCGAGGAGTTGCTCTGGATCGCGGTGATCACCCAGCCCGCCGGGACGGCGGACTGCGCGCAGTCCTGGAGGGTGGTCTGGGTGGTGACCTTGAGCAGCGAGTACAGCGGGTAGTTGCCGCACCCGGCGCCGTTCTGCATCGCGGTGATCACCCACCCGGCGGGAACGGGCGAGTTGCCGCAGGCCTGGATGCCGGTCCGGTCCGACAACTGGACGATGGTGTACGTCCCGTAGGTGCCGCAGGCCGCGGAGGTGGTCTGGATGGCGGTGATCACCCAGCCGCTGGGGAGGGCGGACTGTCCGCAGTCCTGGAGGGTGGTCTGGGTGGTGACCTTGAGCAGCGAGTACAGCGGGTAGTTGCCGCACCCGGCGCCGTTCTGCATCGCGGTGATCACCCA
>NZ_JBVIWC010000019.1:144680-161290 GCF_055594965.1 Kitasatospora sp. NPDC040550
CCACCCCGTGGGAACGGGCCAGTTCCCGCACGCCTGGACGCTGGTCCGGTCGCCCAGCGGGACGAGGGTGTACGTGCTGTAGGTGCCGCAGGCCGGGGAGACGGTCTGGATGGCGGTGATCACCCAGCCCGGCGGGATCGGGGACTGCCCGCAGTCCTGGAGGACGGTCTGGGTGGTGACCTTGAGCAGCGAGTAGAGCGGGTAGCTCCCGCAGGTACCGGCGCCGCTCTGCATCGCGGTGATCACCCAGCCGCTGGGCACCGGCCCGTTCGAGCAGGCCTGGACGGAGGTCAGGGCCGAGGCGTCGGCGATGGTGAACAACCCGTAGCCGCCGCACCCGGACCACTGCTCGCTGACGATCACCCAGCCGGTGGGCACCGGGGTGTAGCCGCAGATCGTCGTCGTGCCGTCGGCCTGCGGCGCGGCTCGGACGGCCGGCACGGCACGGGCGGGCTGGGCCGCCTGTGCGGCCGGGGCGCCCGCGAGGGTCAGGGCGCCCAGGAGCAGCGCCGCCACCGTGAGCCAGCGGGGCAGGAACCGTCTCGGTCCGAACAGTCGCATCCGTCGTCCTCCTGATCGTTCGGGGCAGTTGGCGCCTGAGAGCTTGGCAGGCCCCGGCACGCGTGACCAGAGCGCCGGCGGCCCGCTGCTCCCCGCACTGCTCCCCGCACTGCGCCACGGACTGCCGCCGGACGGGTGGATTGCGCGGGGGACAGCGCGCGGCGGCGGCCGGGGGCGGGTGCCACCGTCCACACTCCCGCCGTACGGCGGACGGCGGCACCGACGGGCCTGGTGCCGCGCCGCCCGGACGAGGGAGGACCCCCGATGGATCGTCACGGCGCAGCCCGCCGCGCAGCCGGCCGCACCGCCCACGGCCCCGGCCGGGCGGTGGGCGCACCGGCACTGGCGGCCCTGCTGCTGAGCGGCCCGCTGCTCGCCGGGTGCACCACGGCGGCCGCCACCGACCCGGAGGCCGCGCCCACCCAGTCCGCCTCCTCCGCCCCCTCCTCCGCCCCGGCCACCGCGCCGCCCGCGCAACCGGCGCCGCAGCTGACGGACCAGCAGGTGAACGCCGCCGTCGGCCGGATCGACGGCTACGTGCAGGACGCCATGGCGAAGACCGGCGTCCCCGGGGTGGCGGTCGCCGTGGTGTACCAGGACAAGGTGATCCACGCGAAGGGCTTCGGCGTCCGGCAGCTCGGCAAGCCCGACCAGGTGGACCCGGACACCGTGTTCCAGCTGGCCTCGGTCTCCAAGCCGATCTCCTCGACGGTGGTCGCCGGGGCGGTCGGCCAGAAGATCGCCACCTGGGACGACCCGGTCACCGCCCACGACCCGGCCTTCGCGCTGGCCGACCCGTACGTGACGGACCACGTGACGGTCGCCGACCTGTTCTCGCACCGCAGCGGCCTGCCGGACCACGCCGGTGACCTCCTGGAGGACCTCGGCTACCAGCGCGACTACATCGTCCAGCACCTGCGCGACCAGCCGCTCGGCCCGTTCCGGGCGAGCTACGCCTACACCAACTACGGCCTGACCGAGGCGGCGGTGTCCGTCGCCAAGGCCAAGGGGGTGGCCTGGGAGGACCTCGCGGCGGACGTGCTCTACAAGCCGCTGGGGATGAACTCCACCAGCTCGCGGCGCTCCGACTACGACGCCGCGGCGAACAAGGCGACGCCGCACGTGAAGACGGACGGGGGCTGGCAGGTCAGCACCACCGAGAACGCCGACTCGCAGTCCCCGGCCGGCGGGGTGAGCTCCACCGTGCAGGACCTCGCCCGGTGGATGCGGTTGCAGCTCGCGGACGGGAAGTTCGAGGGCCGGGCGGTGATCGACCCCGCCGCGCTGAACGAGACCCGCACCCCGCACTACGTCAACAGCCCGCCGAGGGCACCGGCCGCCCCCGCGGGCTTCTACGGCCTGGGCTGGAACGTGAACACCGACGCCGAAGGACGGCTGCGGCTGAACCACTCCGGCGGCTTCGAGCTGGGCGCGGCGACCACCGTGACCCTGCTGCCCTCCGAGCAGCTGGGGATCGTGGTGCTGACCAACGGCCAGCCGACCGGCGTCCCGGAGGCGATCGCCGAGGAGTTCTTCGACCTGGCCCAGAACGGACACGAGACGGTCGACTGGCTGTCCTTCCTCGGCAAGGTGGTCCCCGCCGCCGCGGCGAGCCCGGTCTCGAAGACCGACTACACCAAGCCCCCGTCCGGCGCCGCCCCGGCGAAGCCGAGCTCCGCCTACACCGGGACGTACGGCAGCGGCTACTACGGGCCGCTGGCCGTCAGCGAGCAGGACGGCGGGCTGGTGATGACGGTGGGGCCCGCCGGGCTGCGGTACCCGCTGACGCACTTCGACGGCGACGTGTTCAGCTTCGCCAGCACGGGCGAGAACGCGGTCGGCCTGTCCGGGGTGACCTTCACGGTCGGCGGCGACGGGCGGGCCGCGAAGCTGGTGGTCGAGCAACTGGACGTGGACGGCCTCGGGACCTTCACCCGGTCGTGAGGCCCGCTCCTGAGGCCCGTTCCTGAGGCCCGTTCCCGCCTGACGCCCCGTGTGCGGGGCCCGGTGCGCGAAGTTGTCTGACCAAGTTCGGCCCGTGTTCGCCCGCGCGCCCTTCCCCGGGCGGCGCGGAACCGGTACTTCTGTGTCCCGCCCGTGGTGCACCGCCACCGGCACCCACCCTCACGCAACCAAACGGGACGAGGTACCCCCATGCGACTGCGCTGGAGCCCCTTCGGCGGACTGCTTGCCACCCTCCCGCTCGTCGGCGCGCTGGTCGTCGGCGCCCCCGCCGGCGCCCGGGCGGCGAGCGGCAGCGGCAACCTGATCGTCAACGGCGACGCCGAGGCCGGCGGCTACTGCACCAACGACTGGAGCGCCGCCACCACCGTCCCGGGCTGGACCGTCCAGGCCGGCGGCATCGACGTGATGTGCTCCTCGGTCGGCTCCTTCGGCCTGCCGAGCGACGGGCAGACCGCCGGCAAGGCCTTCTTCGCCCCCGGCAACTTCGGGGACGGCTCGATGAGCCAGACCGTCGACGTCACCTCGGCGGCGGGCGCGATCGACGGCGGCGGCGTGCACTACAACCTGGCGGGCTGGCTGGGCGGTTGGACCACGTACGGCGGCTACGCCGCGGTCAGCCTGCACTTCCAGGACGCCGGCGGCAACCCGCTCGGCGCCACCGCCAAGCTGCCGACCGTCTCCGCGACCGACCGCGGCCTGGGCACCAAGTTCCTCTCCCGCAGCGCCACCGGCGCCGTCCCGGCCGGGACCCGCTCGATCCAGGTCGAGGTGCAGTTCCTCTCCACCACGAACGAGACCGGCTACCTGGACAACCTCTCGCTCACCCTCGACACCCCGGTCGCCGCTCCCGCGCCGATCGCCCCGCCGACGTCCCGAGTGCCGGGCTACGACCACGTGTTCACCGTCATGATGGAGAACACCGACTACGCCCAGATCATGAACGACCCGGCGGACACCCCGTTCATCCACAGCCTGATGTCCCGGGGCGCCACCCTCACCGACTCGCACGGCGTCTACCACCCCAGCGACGAGAACTACCTGGCGATCGCGGGCGGCGACACCTACACCAAGGGCGCCACCTACTGGCCCAACATCAACTCCCCGCAGCGCAACCTCGGCGACACCATCGAGGACGCCGGCAAGACCTGGAAGGCCTACGAGCAGGGCATGGGCACGCCCTGCAACACCACCAAGGCCTACGACAGCTCCTACATGCCCGACGACGCGCCGTTCATCAACTACACCGACATCAGCGGCAACCCGGCCCGCTGCGCGGCCCACCTGTTCGACACCTCGCAGCTGACCACCGACCTCAAGTCGGCGGCCACCACGCCGAACTTCTCCTGGATCGCCGCCGACGACTACTACGACGGCGAGGCCTCCGGCAACGGCAGCGCCACCAGCCTCAAGACCCAGGACGGCTGGCTGCAGCAGACCCTCGCCCCGGTGCTGTCCTCCCCGGCTTGGACCCAGCAGCGCTCACTGCTCGTGCTGACCTGGGACGAGAGCCAGAACGAGGGCTACAACCACCTGGCCACCGTCGTCGTCGGCTCGCAGGGCACCGTCCCGGCCGGGACCAGCAGCCCGCTGCACTACGACCACTACGGCATCGGCCGGACCTTCGAGTCGGCCCTCGGACTGCCCGGCCTGACCGCCAACGACACCTACGCGACGCCGCTGAACGCCGCGTTCGCGCCGTCCACCGCGACCGGCCCGACCCTGACCGGCGACCTCGACGCGGTCGCCGCCGGGGGCAACCTCACCCTGCGCTACACCCTGCCGACCGCGGCCCAGGCCGGTGCCAAGAACTGGATCGGCTTCTACCCGGCGGGCGTCACCCCGGGCTCCCGTTCCTCGCTCACCTGGTCCTACGCCCCGAACCAGAGCGGCGCCCTCACCTTCGCCAGCGGCAAGCTCGGCGGCGCGGGCCGGTACGACGCGTACCTCCTGGCCAACGACGGCTACTCGGTGCTGGCCGGTCCGTTCACCGTCACCGTCGGCTGACGACGGACCGGAGGCCGTAGGGGCCCGCCCGGGGAAGCCCGGGCGGGCCCCTTCCCCTCCTGCTCTGAGCCGGACCTGACAGGCAACGTGCCCGAATCGCTGCGGAGTTCGGTGATTGGTTGAGACCATTCCTGTGAGATCGAGACCGGGAGTGGCCTTGTCCGTGCCGACCGCCGGGCTGTCCGTGCGCGCCCGTATCCTGCTGACCGTCACCGCCGTGCTGCTGCTCGCGGCGGCCGGCTTCGGGTTCCACCGGGCGATCGGAGCGCACAACTCCGACCGCCTCAGAGGGTGTTGGCAGCTCGTCCCGGCGCCACGCGCCCCGCACCGCTGCGGCGCCCCGCCGTCCTCGGTCCGGACCTCGGTCGTCGCCTCGCCGTCCGGCGCGAAGGTCACCCGGCGGGCGTAGGGCCCGGGTACGTCCGGACGGCCCCGGCGATGTCGGCGCGGAGCTCGTCGAGGCTGTGGTCGGGGCCGAGGATCATGCGGCGGAGCTGGGGCATGGCCAGGCTCCAGCCGACCAGGCCGAGAGCGAAGAAGAGGCGGGTGCGGGGGTCGCCGCCGTCCTGGGCGGCCTGGAGCTTGTCCTGGTAGTGGCGGGTGCGGGCCTCCTCGCCGGGGACGGGCCCGTCGCCGAGTTCGAGGGCCTCCCACATGAGCAGCCGCAGCGCCTCGGGGTGGGTGCGGTGGTAGTCGAAGAGGCGCTCGGCGTAGGCGGGCAGGTCGTCGTCACCGGGTGGGACGGCCTCGGCGAGCTCGGCCAGCAGGCGTTCGAGGACGGCGGCGAAGAGGGTGTCCTTGTCGCCGAAGTAGTCGTAGATCGCCCGCTTGTTGGCCCGGGCCTGGGCGGCGATGCGGTCCACCCGGGCGCCGGCGACGCCGTGGGCGGCGAATTCGGCGGCCGCCGCCGTGAGGATCCGCTCTTTGGTTGCCGTCGAGTCGTAGGCCATGGAGCGATGGTAACGAACCGGTTCGTTTGACGATCCCGCGGCGGCGTGCCACGCTCTCATCGAGCTTCCGAACCAACTAGTTCGTTCGAATGGAGTGGTGATGCCCAGGACCGATCCGCCCGCGCCCGCCTCGCCCGCGCCGGTTCCGTCACCGGCCGTGCCGCCCGCTGCGACCCCGCCCCTGGCCCCGACCCCGGCGCCGGCCCCGGCCCTGCGCGCCGAGCTGGGCCGGCGGCTGCCGCTGGTGATGGCGCTGGCCTGCGGCGTCAGCGTGGCCAACGTCTACTTCCCCCAGGCCCTCACCCCGCTCGTCGCCGACGGGTTCGGCATCGCGCCGGGCACGGCGGCGGGCGTGGCCACCGTCACCCAACTCGGCTACGCCGCCGGGATCTTCCTGCTCGTCCCGCTCGGCGACCGGCTGCCCCGCCGCCGCTTGATCAGCGTGCTGCTGGCCGTGACGGGCTGCGCCCTGCTGGCCGCCGGGCTCGCCCCGAGCAGTGGTCTCCTGCTCGCCGCCGGTGCCGCGGTCGGCCTGGCCACGGTCGTCCCACAACTGCTGCTGCCCCTGGCGGCGGGCCTGGTCGCACCCGACCGGCGCGGCGCCGTGATCGGCACCCTCCAGGGCGGCCTGATCGGCGGGATCCTGCTGGCCCGCACCTTCGGCGGCGTGCTCGGCGACCACCTCGGCTGGCGCGCCCCCTACCTGGTCGCCGCCGGACTCACCGGCCTGCTCGCGCTGGTCCTCGCCCTGGCCCTGCCCAGCACCACCCCGGCCGCCCGCGAGCGGTACCCGGCCCTGCTCGCCGACACCGTGCGGATGCTCCGCACCGAACCGGCCCTGCGCCGCTCCGCGCTCTACCAGGCCACCCTCTTCGCCGGGTTCAGCGCCGCCTGGACGGCGCTCGCCCTGCTGCTCACCGGCCCCCACTACCGGATGGGCACCCAGGCGGTCGGCCTCCTGGCCCTGATCGGCGCCGCCAGCATGTTCTGCGCCCCGGCCGCCGGCCGCTGGGTCGACCGGCACGGCCCGGACCGGGTGAACGGCTGGTGCATCGCGGCCACCCTCGCCGCGGCCGCCGTGCTCACCGCGGGCGCGGCGGGCGGAGCGATCGGCCTGGCCGGGCTCGTCCTCGGGCTCCTGCTGCTCGACGTGGCGGTGCAGTGCAGCCAGGTCGCCAACCAGGCCCGGATCTTCGCCCTGAACCCGGCGGCCCGCAGCCGGTTGAACACCGCCTACATGACCTGCTCCTTCCTCGGCGGCAGCGCCGGATCGTGGCTGGGCATCCGGGTCCACGCCCGGTACGGCTGGCCGGGGGTGTGCGCCCTCGTCGCGGTCGCCGCGGCCGTCGCCCTCGCCGCCCGACTGCGTCGACCCGGCCGTACGGACACGCCGTCAGCGCCCCCGGCCGTGACCGGGTGAACGGCCGCCGCTCTTCCGCGAGGGCGCCACCGCGGCCTCCACGCCCCGACCTTCCCGCTCCAGCCTCCGAAAGGACCATCCGTGACGTTCCCCGCCATGCCCGCCGCCGTCCTCCAGTTCTTCCGCGCCTCCCAGGACGGCGACGCCGACACCTGGGCGGCGGCCTTCGCCGAGGACGGCGTCTTCCACGACCCCGTCGGCACCCCGCCGATCACCGGACGTGCCGCGATCCACGCGTTCATCGCCTCGGTACTGCCCAACTTCCGGCCCTTCCTCGGCCTCACGCCGCTGGAGGCCCACACCGTCGGCCGGCACGTCGCCGTCTCCTGGCGCGGCGCCGCCGTCGCACTGGACGGCAAGCCGGTCAACTGGTCCGGCATCAACGTCTACGAACTGGACGACACCGGCCTCATCCGGGAGGCCAGGGCGTACTTCAACAGCGCGATCTTCCAAGCCCAGTTGACGGGCTGAACCCGGGGCACCGGGCCGTCCGGGCCGGCGGTTCAGCACTGCCAGAGGAGGACCGCCCGGGCGCAGGGCCCGCAGGTGAAGGCGAAGGCACGGCCGCCACCGCCGAAGTTCATGGCGGTGGCGCGGTCGGGGCCCTCCTCCAGCTGGACGGCCAGCCCCAGGGGGCGGTCGCACCCGGGGCCGTCCTCGCGTGCGATGGCCACGGCTCCGACGGCGCCGAGGAGGAGCACCGGCTCGTCGGTGTCGGCGCGATCGGGCAGGGGGAGCGGCCGCAGGCCCGTGGCACGGAACGCCAAGGAGGGTCACCGGGCCCCGGGACCCTACGTCAGGCCGACTGCCGCCCGCCTCCCACGGCCGATCCGTGGGTCAGGTCACAGGACGGGGTACGTCCGGTACTCGCCCCGGAGGGACGAGGCCGCCGCCTCGGCCACGCCGGGCCGGGGGCCGGTCACGCAGCGTCGGAGGAACTCCTCGACCCGGGGGCCGGACCAGCCCGCCGCGGCGGCAGCGGCCCAGAAGAGGAGGCCGTCGTGGTGCTCCGGCGGGTCGAGGGCGTCGAGGACGAAGTCGATCGTGTCGTCGTCCAGGGGGAGTCGCTGCATCGCGACGGCGCGCAGTGCGCCCTCGGCGAGCATCGGCGTGCCGCTGTCGAGGCAGCGTCGCACGGCGTCGCCGGTGCTCTCGGGAGCGCTCAGCCGGACGATGGCGTCGCCCAGGGCGAGGTACACCATGGTGGCCCGGAACGGGCGTTGGGCGAGTTCCCGGAGCAGCCCGAGGGCCGGGCGGTGGCCGCACGTCCCGAGTGCCATGACCAGCTGGTACTGGGTCTCCCAGGTGCGGGTGTCGCGCACCTCGCGCCGGAGCGCCGCCAGGAGCGGCGGGCCCGCCGTGGGGTCGGCGAGCCGTCGCAGCCGTGCCGCGGCGGACCGTCGCTTGGGGGAGAGCCGGTGGTCGAGCTGGGTCACGGCTTCGTTCGGTGTCAGTGCCATCGTGGTTCCGCTTCGTGTGGTGCCTGTTCGGCGTCACGGTAGGCCGTGGCACTGACAGGGCGGCCGGACGCCGTCGAACTCCGCCCGGGTCCGGGCCGGTTCACCAGTCGGCGCTGATCCGGTCGGCGACGGAGAAGTCGGCCTCGCAGTCGGGGCAGGTCGCCCGGCCGAAGACGTGGGTCAGCGCGTGGGCGACCTCGGGCTGTCCGTCGAGCAGGGCGAGGTCGTGGAGGCGTCGGCCGAGGCCGTGCAGGTCCGTGGGGCGCGCCGGGCGCAGGGGCCTGGTCTCGACGGCGCCGTGCGCGAGTGCGTAGTCCTCGCTGGTGGAGAAGAAGCCGCGCTCGCCGAGGGCGATGAACAGGCCCGCCGCGCAGTCCGGGCAGGAGACTTCGTACTCCTCGTTGCCGATTCCCCAGGCCAGCTCCTCGCTCCAGCCCACGACGCCCTCGAAGGCGAGCATGGCCTCCACGAGGTGGATGTAGTCGGTGCGGTCCGAGGCGGTGCGACGGTGCCGGTGCACCGCTGCCGACAGGGCCGCGATCTCCGCCGCGTGCTCGGAGCGGGGGCCGTCGGCACCGTGCCGCCGGCCGGCGCCCGCCGTGATCGCGCCCGCCAGGACCAGGGCGTTGACGGCCTGTTCCCGGTCCTCGCTCCCGGCGGTGCGCGCCAGCCAGGGCAGCGCCGCGAAGCTGGCCGAGTAGACGCTGCCCTGGTGGCACAGGGCCGACCAGAGGTCGCTCCAGAGCTCGGCGTTCGGCTCCGCCGCGATCCGGTCCAGCAGGGCCGGGATGTCCCCGGCGGGGCCGTAGGCGTGGCTGAGTCGCGACCAGTCCGTCATGCGGAGATCCAAGCAGGCCGGTGGGCGCCCCGGCGGGGCGGGGTGGGGGTCAGCTGGGTGGGAACGGGGTGGCCCAGGGTTCGGCGGGCAGGCGCAGGGCGTTGGCGAGGCCGGCGATGGTGCGGTACCAGCCGGCCAGGGGGAGGAGTTCGAGGAGTTGGGCGTCGTCGTAGTGGGCGGTGAGGGCGGTCCAGGTGGGGTCGGAGAGGTCGGCGGTGTCGTGGAGTTCGTCGACGGCGTGCAGCAGGGCCGCTTGGCGGTCCGTCCACTCCGGGCCGATCGTTCGGTCGGTGGTGACTGGGCGAGGTGCGGGTGCTCGTCCGCGACGGCGAGCTCTACCGGCTCACTCCGCTCGGCGAGGACCTGGTCGCGGCCCTCGGCCCGCTGGACGCCTGGAGCCGCCGTTGGGCGGAGGAGTTGGAGGAACAGGCCGCCGGATCGACGACGGCGTGATGGGCCCCGGGGGATTCAGGCGCGGGCCGCGCGGGGGCCCGGGAGGGCGAGGGCCAGGAGCGCGGCGACGGTGGTGAAGGCCGCCGCGGCGAGCAGGGCCCGTCCGTAGCCGGCGGTGGCGGCCTGGGCCGCGGTGCCGCCGTGGGAGGCGGCGGTGTGCGAGGCGACGGAGGCGAGCGCGGCGAGGCCGAGGGCGCCGCCGACCTGCCGTGAGGTGTTCACCAGCCCGGAGGCCAGCCCGGCTTCCTCCGGCCGGGAGCCGGCGGTGGCCGCGACGGTGAGCGGCATCGTGGCCAGGCCCAGGCCCAGGGTGCAGAGCACGAACGGGGGCAGGACGTCGGTGGCGTACGAGCCGTCGGCGGTGATCTGCGACAGCCAGCCGAACCCGGCGGTGCTGACCGCCGTGCCGAGGACCATCAGCGGGCGCGAGCCGGTCCGCCCGATCAGCCGGGTGGCGATCCGGGCACCGGCGATGATCGCGAGCGCGCCGGGGACGAAGGCCAGGCCCGCCCGCAGCGGGTCCCATGCGAGGACCTGCTGGAAGTACAGCGAGAGCAGGAACCACATCGCGAACATGGCCGCCCCCAGGGCGAACACGGTCGCGTTGGCCAGGACCAGCACGGGGCGGCGCAGCACCGTGAGCGGCATCAGCGGCTCGGCGGTGCGGGCCTCGATGACGCCGAACGCGGCGAGCAGCGCGAGGGCCGCCGCGACGGGCGCCCACACCTGGGGCGCGCCCCACGGGTGGGTCTCGGTGGCGACGATGCCGTAGGTGAGCAGGGTCAGCCCCAGGGTGACGGTGAGCGCCCCGGGCAGGTCCAGCCGGCGGCCGGCGCGCGGGCGCTGCCCGGCGGGTACGGAGCGGACGGCGGCGACCACGAGCGCCGCGCCGATCGGCACGTTGACGAAGAACACCCAGCGCCAGCCCGCGTACTGGGTGAGCACACCGCCCAGCACCGCTCCGGCCGCGCCGCCCGCGGCCATCACGGCGCTCCAGGCGCCCATCGCCCGGGTGCGGGCCCGGGGTTCGGTGAAGGTGGTCATGATCAGGGTCAGGGTGGCCGGGGCGAGCAGTGCGCCGCCGACGCCCTGGGTGGCGCGGGCGGCGATCAGCAGCGGGCCGTTGCCGGCCAGGCCGCAGACCAGCGAGGCGGTGGTGAAGGCGGCCAGCCCGGTGGTGAAGGCGCGCTTGGCGCCGATCAGGTCGGCGAGGCGGCCGCCGAGCAGCAGCAGTCCGGCGAAGCCGAGGGTGTAGGCGTTGACGATCCACTGGAGCCCGGCCGGGGTGAGACCGAGGCTGTCGCGGACCTGCGGCAGGGCGACGTTCACGATGGACACGTCCAGGACGACCATGAACTGGGCGGCGCACGCGATCCAGAGGACGGTGGAGCTCCGGCGGTCCGGGGCGGGGGTCCCGTCCGGGGTCCCGTTGCGGGCTGCGTCGGTGGGCGGGGTGGTGCGTGCGTGCGGTGCGGGGGCTGGCTCAGGCATGAGGGAAGAGTAACTCTAAGAATAGAGTCCTACTATTTCTTGTCCACGCGTTCCCGTCCGCTCGTTCCGTCCGCGCGTTCCCGTCCGTGCGTTCTCAGCCGCGCGCTGCGTCCAGGGCCGCGTCCCCCGCGTAGGCGGTGGCGATCCGGCCGAAGCCGCGCCGCAGCACCTCGTCGACACCGGCCTCGACCTCCTCGACCGGCGCACCCCGGGCCAGCAGCCGGTGCCGGGCGCCGAACGCGGCGGAGGCCACCGCGCCCACCAGGCCGGCGAACAGCTCCAGGTCCGCCGAGGCCGTCCGACCGGCGGCCCGCTCGGTCAGCGCCGCCAGCAACAGCTCCCGCCGCTCCCGCTCCAGCACCAGGTACGCGTCGCCCAGCGCCGGGCTCGCCAGCAGGACGCCCGCGAAGGCCCGGGACCTGGGCAGACCGTCCTGGTCCAGCGCGATCCGGGTGGCCGAACGGAAGTACGCCTCCAGGGCGGCGATCAGCCCCAGGGTGGTGCCCGCCTGCGCCACGGCCGCCGCCAGCCCCTGGTCGACGTCGTCCCGGCGGTTGAAGAAGATCTCTTCCTTCGTCCGGAAGTGCGTGAACACCGTCGCCGGCGCGACCTCGGCCGCCGCCGCGATGTCGGTGAGCCGCACCTCGTCGAAGCCGTGCGCGGCGAACAGCCGGAACGCGGCGTCCCCGATGCTGCGACGGGTCCGCTCCCGCTTGCGTTCGCGCAGGCCGGAGGTGGTCTCGGCGGGGGTGTCGGTGCGGAGGGGCATGGATCAAGCCTAGCCGCAGCCGCCCCGATTTCTGGAGTTGCTCCATTTCCGGGCCGTGCGGACGGCTTCGGTCGGACGGTTCGATGACATAGGGTCAGTGCTCGACAGCGGAGCGAAGCGAAGGGTTGGACCCCATGGCCGAGCAGGGTGCCGCGGGCGCGGTGGAGACGGCGCGCCGTTACTACGGAAGCGCCGAGGTCGACGGCTTCTACGCCACGGTGTGGGGCGGGGAGGACATCCACACCGGGACGTACCTCGATCCGGACGAGTCCATCGCGCGGGCGTCCCGGCGCACCGTGGAACGGGCGGCGGGGAAGGTCGCCGGGCGGCTCGGACGCCCCGGGGCCACGGTGCTGGACCTCGGTTCCGGGTACGGCGGCGCGACCCGCTACCTGGCCGGGCGCTTCGGGTGCCGGGTGGTCGCGCTCAACATCAGCGAGCGGCAGAACGAGCACCACCGGGCGGTCAACGCGGCCCAGGGGCTCGACCGGTCGATCGAGGTGGTCACCGGCTCCTTCCAGGACATCCCCTTTCCGGACGGCCACTTCGACGTCGTCTGGTCGCAGGAGGCCTTCTGCCACAGCCCCGACCGTGACCGGCTGCTCGCCGAGGTGACCCGGGTGCTCCGGCCCGGGGGCGAGGTGGTCTTCACCGATGTGATGGCCGCCGAGGGGGTCGCCCCCGAGACGCTGCGGGCGGTGGTCGCGCGGCTGGAGGTGGCCGAACTCGCCACCCCGGGCTACTACTTGAAGCGGTTCGCCGAAGTCGGCCCGCTCCGGGTCGACTTCGACGACGACGGCGGGCAACTCCTCACCCACTACCTCCGCCTGGTGGCGGAGACCGAACGCCGCGCCCCGGAGCTCCGCCGGCTCATCGGACCGGACTACGTCGCGGGGCTGCTGGAGAACCTGCCGCTCTGGGTGGAGGCCTGCCGGCAGGGCCGGCTGAGCTGGGGGATCTTCCACGGGCGCGACGGGCGCGACGGGCGCGACGGGCGCGACGGGCACTGACGGCCGCGACGGGGCACTGACCCGGCCCGGTGCGTCGAGGTGCGTCGAGGTGCGTCGCCGGGCCTGCCGACCAGGGGCCAGGAAAACGGTGCGAGAACGGTGCGACTACCGGTGCAGCGTGTGAGTGCGCGACGGTCGGAACGTGCAGGCAATCACCGACCGGCCGCCCACCGTGCCGCCCACCGGACCCGCCGTACCGGCCGGACCCGACCGGACCGCCGACGGGCGGGCCCGGCTGCGCGCGCTGATGGCCCGGACCGCCCGCGGCGACGAGCGGGCTTTCGAGGAGCTCTACGCGGCCACCGCCGGCGCCGTGCTGGGCCTGGTGCTGCGGGTGGTGCGCGACCGAGCCCAGGCCGAGGAGGTCGTCCAGGAGGCGTTCTGGCAGGTCTGGCGGGAGGCCCCGCGCTACCGGCCCGAGCGGGGTGAGGTGCTGCCGTGGATGCTCACCGTGGCCCACCACCGCGCCGTCGACCGGGTCCGCTCCGCCCGGGCGGCCGCCGACCGCGACCGCGCCGCCGCCCTGCGCGGCTACACCCCGGAGTTCGACCAGGTCGCCGAGCAGGTCGAGGGCGCGCTGGACCGCGAGCTGGAGCGCGAACTCGTCCGGCACGCGCTGGCCGGGCTGACCGAGGTCCAGCGCGAGTGCCTGCTGCTGGTCTACTTCGGCGGCTGCACCCACTCCCAGGCCGCCGCCGTGCTCGGCGCGCCGCTGGGTACCGTCAAGACCCGCATCCGCGACGCCCTCGGCCGGCTGCGCGAGGAACTCGGCGCCGCGGCCGGGCCCCCGCCCCGGCCGCGCGCGCGTCGGCAGACCGGCCCGCGCCGTGCCGTCGTAGGCTCGCGGCCGTGACCGCCCCGACCGTACCGGCCCCGGCCGGACTGACCACCGGAGCCCTCGCCCGCCGGCTCGGCGTCTCGCCCACCACCATCCGGTCCTGGGAACGCCGCTACGGCATCGGCCCGGCCCACCGCGCCCCCGGGCGGCACCGCCGCTGGGAGCCGGAGGACGTGGCCGTCCTGGAGGAGATGTGCCGGCTCACCGCCCAGGGCGTCAACCCCGCCGAGGCCGCCCGGACGGCCCTGGCGGCCGGGGCCGCCCCCGCCCCCGGCTCCGGGGCCGGCCCCGGAGCCGAGCAACCGTCGGCCCGCACCGGTACGGCCTCCGGCGGCAACACCCTGCCGGTGGGCACCGTGCGCCCCGAGTGCCGGGGCCTGGCCCGGGCCGCCGTCCGGCTGGACGCCCCCGAGGTGGCCCGCATCCTGCGCCGCAGCGTCGACGAGCTCGGAGCGGTCGTCGCCTGGACGGAGGTGATGACCCCGGCGCTGCGGGCGGCCGGGCGCAAGTGGGTCGCCGAGGGCGAGCGCTACGTCGAGGTGGAGCACCTGCTGTCCTGGCACGTGGCGGCCGCCCTGCGCCGGGTCGCCGACCGGACCGAGCCGCTGCCCGGCCCGGCCGCGCTGCTCGCCGGGATGCCGTCCGAACTGCACGCCCTCCCGCTGGAGGCGCTCGCCGCGGCGCTGGCCGAACGCGGCCTGCCGTTCCGGATGTTCGGGCCCGCGCTGCCGCCCGAGGCGCTGCTCGAAGCGGTGCGCCGGACCGGCCCGCCCGCCGTGCTGCTCTGGTCGCAGGTCACCCGCACCGCCGACCGGGCCCTGGTCGAACGGGTGGTCCGTACGGCCTGGGGCCCGCAGGGCGCGCGCACCCAGCCGGTGGTGCTGGTCGCCGGGCCTGGCTGGGCCGGCCCGCGCCGCCCACCGGGCACCCTGCGGCCCCGCGACCTCGCCACCGCCCTCGACCACCTGGAGGGACTGCTCCGCTGACCGGAGTCCGGCACACATTCCTCAGGAACACCCCGCCGCACGGAAGGAACGGACCATGGACGAGCCGACCCCGACCGGCACGCACTGCCTGGTCACCGGCGCCACCGGCTACATCGGCGGCCGTCTGGTCCCCGAACTGCTCGCCGCCGGGCACCGCGTCCGCTGCCTGGCCCGCGACCCGGGCCGGCTGCGTGACCAGCCGTGGCGCGCCGAGGTGGAGACGGCCACCGGTGACGTCACCCGGCCGGAGACGCTGGACGGCGCCTTCGACGGCATCGAGGTCGCCTACTACCTGGTCCACTCCCTCGGCACCGGGCCGGACTTCGAGTCCACCGACCGCCGCGCCGCCAGCGCCTTCGCCCGCGCGGCCGCCCGCGCCGGGGTCGGCCGGATCGTCTACCTCAGCGGGCTGGTGCCCGCCGGGGTGCCCGAGGCCGACCTGTCCCCGCACCTGCGCTCGCGCGCCGAGGTCGGCCGGGTGCTGCGGGAGGCCGGGGTGCCGACCGCCGAACTGCGGGCCGCCGTCATCATCGGCTCCGGCTCCGCCTCCTTCGAGATGCTCCGCTACCTGACGGAGCGCCTGCCCGCCATGGTCACCCCGCGCTGGGTCAACACCCGGATCCAGCCCATCGCCGTCCGCGACGTGCTCCACTACCTCGTCGGCGCCGCCGCGCTGCCGCCCGAGATCGACCGGGCCTTCGACATCGGCGGACCGGACGTGCTGACCTACCGGCTGATGATGCAGCGCTACGCCCGCGCGGCCGGCCTGCCGCCCCGGCTGATCCTGCCGGTGCCGGTGCTCACCCCGTCGCTGTCCAGCCACTGGGTCGGCCTGGTCACCCCCGTGCCCGGCCCGCTCGCCCGCCCGCTGGTGGAGTCACTGAGGCACGAAGTCGTCTGCCACGAGCACGACATCGCCCGCTGGATCCCGGACCCGCCGCAGGGCCTGACCGGCCTCGACCGCGCCCTCGAACTCGCCCTGCGCCGCATCCGCGAGGCCCGGGTCACCACCCGGTGGTCCTCCGCCTCGCTGCCCGGCGCCCCCAGCGACCCGCTGCCCACCGACCCGGACTGGGCAGGCGGCAGCCTCTACCAGGACCTGCGGGAACGGCGGGTGGACGCCGACCCGGCCGCCGTGTGGCGGGTCGTCGAGGGCCTCGGCGGCGAGAACGGCTGGTACTCCCTCCCGTTCGCCTGGGCGCTGCGCGGCACCCTCGACCGGCTGGCCGGCGGGGTCGGCCTGCGGCGCGGCCGGCGCGACCCGGACCACCTGCGGGTCGGCGACGCCCTCGACTTCTGGCGGGTCGAGGAGATCGAACCCGGCCGCCTGCTGCGACTGCGGGCCGAGATGCGGCTGCCCGGCCTGGCCTGGCTCGAACTGCGGGTCTCCCCGGACGGGCACGGCGGCACCCGCTACCGCCAGCGCGCCCTGTTCCATCCGCACGGACTGGCCGGCCACGCCTACTGGTGGTCGGTGGCGCCGTTCCACTCCCTGGTGTTCGAGGCCATGGCGCGCAACATCACCGAACGGGCCCGGCATGCCGCGTGACCGGCCGACCGCCGGTCCGGGGCGGATCCCGGGCGCAGCACCCATCCGCGCGGCGACCCGCTCCGAAGGACCGGGTACGGTCCGGCTCCCGCCGTGCCGCCCCACGCCCAGCACCCCCACCCTCAGCACCCGCGCCTCAGAACCCCGACCGCACCCGCCCCGAGGTCCCGCCGATGACCGTCTCGATCGCCCTGTTCACCCAGGACCTGCGCCTGCACGACACATCACCGAACGGGCCCGGCATGCCGCGTGACCGGCCGACCGCCGGTCCGGGGCGGATCCCGGGCGCAGCACCCATCCGCGCGGCGACCCGCTC
>NZ_JBVIWC010000019.1:161389-180724 GCF_055594965.1 Kitasatospora sp. NPDC040550
CACCCGCGCCTCAGAACCCCGACCGCACCCGCCCCGAGGTCCCGCCGATGACCGTCTCGATCGCCCTGTTCACCCAGGACCTGCGCCTGCACGACAACCCCGTGCTGCACGCCGCCCGCACCGCCGCCGACCAGGTGGTGCCGCTGTTCGTCCTCGACCCGGCCGTCGAGGCGGCCGGCTTCGCCGCCCCCAACCGGCTGGCCTTCCTCGCCGACTGCCTCGCCGACCTGGACGCCTCGCTGCGCCGCACCGGCTCCCGGCTGATCGTCCGCCGGGGCCCGACCGCCGAGCAGACGGCCGAGCTCGCCGCCGAGACCGGGGCCGGGACGGTGCACGTCGCCGCCGGGGTCAGCGGCTACGCCCGGCGGCGCGAGGCCGCGCTGCTCGCCCTGTTCGGCGACCGGCTGCACGTCCACGACGCCTCGGTGACGGTCGTGCCGCCCGGGCGGGTCGCCCCGGCCGGCCGCGACCACTACGCCGTCTTCACCCCCTACCACCGCGCCTGGCAGCAGGCCCCGCACCGCACCGTGCTGGGCGCGCCCTGGGTGATCCGCACGCCGGACGGCATCGGCAGCGAGAACCTCGTGGTCAGCGGCCCGTTCTCGCCCTCGCTGCCGCGCGGCGGCGAGACCGCGGCCCGGGAACGGTGGCGGCGCTGGGACGTCGACGCGTACGCCGACGTCCACGACGACCTGGCGGCCGACGACACCTCCCGGCTCTCCCCGTACCTGCACTTCGGTTGCCTGTCGCCCACCGAACTGACCGCCCGCGCCCTCCAGCGCGGCGGCCCCGGGGCGGAGGCCTTCGTCCGGCAGCTGGCCTGGCGCGACTTCCACCACCAGGTGCTCGCCGCCCGCCCCGACGCCGCGCACCGCGAGTACCGCACCCGTGACGACCGTTGGCACCACGACGAGCACGAGGCCGAGGCCTGGCGGCAGGGCCGCACCGGCTACCCGATCGTCGACGCCGGGATGCGCCAGCTGGCCGAGGAGGGCTGGATGCACAACCGGGCCCGGCTGCTGACGGCGAGCTTCCTCGCCAAGTCGCTCTACCTGGACTGGCGGATCGGCGCCGCCCACTTCCTCTCCCTGTTGGTCGACGGCGACGTCGCGAACAACCAGCTCAACTGGCAGTGGGTGGCCGGCACGGGCACCGACACCCGGCCCAACCGGGTGCTCAACCCGCTGCGCCAGGCCGACCGCTACGACCCGGACGGGGCCTACGTACGGCGCTGGGTACCGGAGCTGGCCCACCTGCCCGGACCGGCCGTGCACCGCCCCTGGATGCTCGCCCCCGAGTACCCGGACCCGATCATCGCCCCCGACACCCTGACGGCCCGGATGCGCCGGGCCCGGGGCCTGGAGTAGGCCGGCGGGGACTGCTTCTGCTGCAGCCACGGCCCTGTGAGGGACACGGCCACGGTGAGCGCCGGCGCCGGCAGGGCGTCCACGCGCGACTCCGACAGGACGATCATCACCGGAGGACCTCGGCCGCCCGTTCACCGTGCGGCAGCGGGCCCGGCCGGCAGAGGATCATCGCTGACGTTCCGGGGCGGAGCGGTCAGCGGCAGAGGGCCGCGTCGACCGCGTCGGTCAGGTGCTTGGTGGCGGGCGCGTCCGGGATGGTGGTGACGGTGATGCTGACGGCACGGCCGTCGTCCGTGACGCCGCCCCGGTTCCGGTAGGCCGCGGCGGTGCCGCCGTGTCCCCAGACGAGGCCGCCGCAGGTCAGCGGCCTGCTCTGGATCCCCAGGCCGTAGCGGACGCCGGGGCCCAGCAGTTCGGCGGGGACGGTGGTGCGCATCTGGGCGAGCTGTGCGGCCGGCAGCAGACGGCCCGCCAGGAGCGCTCCGTAGAAGGTGTTGAGATCGCTGTTGGTGGACACGACCGCCCCCGCGGCCCAGGCCATCGAGGAGTCCATCTCGGTGTAGTCGACCTGCGGGGCGTCCGGAGCGGTGCGCGGCAGGTAGCCGTGCGGGTGGGGCTCGCGCAGGGCGGTCTCCCCGGTGGCCGGGACGTAGGTGTGGCGCAGGCCGATCCGGTCGATGACGCGCTTGGTGACCTCCTCGCCGTAGGGGCGGCCGGTGACCTTCTGGACCAGCAGGCCGGCCACCAGGTAGTTGGTGTTGCTGTACGCCCAGTCCGTCCCGGCGGGGAACAACGCCTTCTGGGCCAGTGCCCCGTCGAGGAGTTCGCGCGGCTCGAAGTAGCGGTACTGGATGGTGGTGAAGTCGGTCAGCCCGGGGGCGTCCATGTACTCGGGCAGGCCGCTGGTGTGCTGGAGCAGCTGGCGGACGGTGATCTTCCGCCCGTCGATGCCGTCGCCGCGCAGGAGGCCCGGCAGGTAGGTGTCGACGTCCGTGTCGAGGCCGACCTTGCCCTCGGCGACCAGTTGCAGGACGACGACGGCGGTGAACGCCTTGGTGTTGCTGCCGGCCCGGAGCTGCCCGTCGACCGGGACCTTGGCCCCCGTGGCCAGGTCGCCGACGCCGGAGGTGTAGGTGCGGGTGCGGCCGTCGCGGCCCTTGACGGTGGCGAGGGCGGCGGGCATCCCGTCCTCCTGCACCAGGGCGTCGAGGCGCTGCTGGACGACGTCCGGGCGCGGTGCGGCGGTGGCCGCGGTCGGGGTGAGGGCGGTCAGGGCGAGCCCGGCGGCGGCCGTGGCCGTGGTGGCGTAGCGCACCATGCGGAGGCGGCGCGCCGTGCGCTGCGGGGCGTGTTCGTTCATCGGGACTCCACTGCTGGGTGGCGAGGGTGCGGGGCGGTGCGGCGGGGCGTCAGGCGTCCGGGGATCAGTGGCAGAGCGCATCGTCCACCGCCTGCCCCACGTGCTTCGCGGTGTCGTCGTCAGGGATCAAGGTCACGGCGAAGTTGACGGCGCGGCCGTCGTCGGTGGCCCCGCCGGCGGTGTAGTAGCCCGGGATCGTCCCGCCGTGCCCCCAGGCGACGCCGCCGCAGGAGAGCGGGCGGCTCGCCAGCCCGAGTCCGTAGCGGACCCCGGGGCCGAACGCCTCGGCGGGAACGGTGGTGCGCATCTCGGCGAGCTGGGCGGCGGGCAGCAGCCGGCCGCCCAGCAGCGCGCCGAAGAATGTGGTCAGGTCGGTGTTGGTCGAGACCACCGCGCCGGCGGCCCAGCCCCAGGAGGGGTCCAGTTCCGTGTAGTTGCGCAGCGACCCGTCCTCGGTGCGGTAGTAGCCCTCGGGGTGGGCCTCGCGGAGCTTGGTGTCCCCGGGGGTGGGGAAGTAGGTGTGGCGCAGGCCGATCCGGTCGACGATGCGCTTGTTGACCTCCTCGCCGAGCGGGCGTCCGGTGACCTTCTGGATGATCAGGCCCGCCAGCAGGTAGTTGGTGTTGCAGTACTCCCACTGGGCGCCGGGGGCGAAGTGGGCCTTCTTGGCCAGCGCGGTGCCGAGGAGCTCGCGCGGCTCGTAGTAGCGCTTGGAGTCATTGAGCACGGTGTCGTGGTCGAAGTACTCGGGCAGGCCGGTGGTGTGCTGGAGCAGCTGGCGGACGGTGATGTTCCGGCCGTCGATGCCGTCGCCGCGCACCAGGCCGGGCAGGTAGGTGTCCACGCTCGCGTCCAGGCTGACCTTGCCCTCGGCGACCAGTTGCAGGACGACGACGGCGGTGAACGGCTTGGTGTTGCTGCCGGCCCGGAGCTGCCCGTCCCTCGGGACCTTGGCCTTGGTGGTCACGTCGCCGACGCCGGCGGTGTAGGTGCGGGTTCGGCCGTCGCGGCCCTTGACGGTGGCGAGGGCAGCGGGAGCCCCGTCCTTCTGGACCAGGGCGTCGAGGCGCTGCTGGACGGCGTCCGGCCGCGGCGCGGCGGAGGCCGTGGCCGGTGCCAGGACACCGGCCACCACGGCGGCGGCCACGGCGGTCACGGTCGCCGCCACCCCGGCCCGGGCGCCGCGGCGGCGGTTCGGACGGTGCTGCTGCGGTGCGTGTGCGTTCACGGTAGGGCTCCTCTGGACAAGGCGCCGGAGCTGTTCTCGGCGCCCTCCAAGAGGACCATCCGACGGACCGTCAATCCGTCCGCGCGGAGGACGAGACCGCACCCGGGAACCTGCTCCGGGTCGGCGCCGGGCCCGGGACCGTACTCCCGGGCCGGTACGGCCGGGTCCGTGGACGATCCGGTCCCTCAGCGTGGAGGTTCCAGGGGCCGGAGACGGCCGCGGTGAGGGCGGTCGAGGGCTCCCGGGTGAGGGCGCGGCCCGTGCTCTTCACCTCCCAGGGGCGCGCAGGCGCGGGCGCAGGCGCGGGACAGGGCCCGGGCGGACAGGGCCGGCGTGGAACAGGCCGGTGGGCCGCGACGAGGTCGCGGCCCACCGGGTTGGAACCGTCGGTCGGTCAGGAGGCGTTGATGGCGGCGTCGTCGATGACGAAGCTGGTCTGCAGGGAGGAGTCCTCGGTGCCGGTGAACTTGAGGGTCACGCTCTGGCCCGCGAAGCTCGACAGGTCGAAGGTCCGCTGCACGTAGCCGGTGCCGGCGTCGACGTTGGAGTAGGTGTGCAGGGTGGTGGAGTTGGCCTGGACGGTGAGCTTGTCGTAGGCCGTGGTGCCGGTCTCGGCGGTGTCGATGTGCAGCCAGAAGCTGAGCGTCGCCTTGCAGCCGGCCGGGACGGTGACGGTCTGGCTCAGGGTGTCGGTGTGGGTGGTGCCGTAGCCGTCGAGCCAGGCCTTCCAGGAGCCGGAGTGGCTCGGCTCGCTGCTGGAGTTGTCGATCACGCCGCTGGACGCGGTCCACGGGGAGGCGGCGCCGGTCTCGAAGCCGGGGTTGCCGAGCAGCTGGCCGCCGCCGGTGCAGGTGCCGCCGCCGGAGCCGGCGATGGTCCAGGTGAAGGAGGCGGAGCCGGTGGCGCCGGTGGTGTCCTTGGCGGTGACCGTGACGTTGCTGCTGCCCGCGGTGGTCGGGGTGCCGGAGATCAGGCCGGACGAGGAGTTGATCGACAGTCCGGCGGGCAGGCCGGTGGCCGAGTAGGTCAGGCTCTGGCCGGAGGCCGAGTCACTGGCGTGGATCTGCAGGCTCGCGGCGGTGCCGACGGTGCCGCTCTGGTTGCCGGGTCCGGTGACGGTGACGGTGTTGCCGCCGCTGCTGCCGCCGGCCGTGAAGGCGGCCAGGCCGTTGGGGGTGCCGAGCCCGGTCGGTCCGTCGTAGCCGGCGCCGGCGGTGCACAGGTAGCTCGGCGAGCAGCTGCCGTTGGCGCCGCTGGTCACGTCGTTCAGCGAACCGGCGTGCTGGTAGGCGTACTTGGCCGGGACGTCGCCCGCACCCGGGGCGCCCGCGTCGGCGTAGACGGCGGCGATGATCGGCGCGGAGGCGCTGGTGCCGCCGTACACGGCCCAGCCGCTGCCGCCGTAGGTCTGGTAGACGGCGACGCCGGTGGCCGGGTCGGCGACGGCGGAGACGTCCGCGATGGTGCGCTTGGCGCAGCCGCTGTCGGTCTGCCAGCTGGGCTTGGGGTCGTAGGCGGAGCAGCCGGAGCCGGCGCCCTCCCCGCCGGAGCTGGAGCCCCAGACGGACTCGCTCCAGCCGCGGGCGTTGGAGGCGCGGGTCAGCGAGGTGCCGCCGACGGAGGTGACGTACTGGGAGCCGGCCGGGTACTGGGCGCCGTAGCCGGAGTCGCCGGAGGAGGCGGTGATGGCCACGCCGGGGTGGTTGAAGTACTGGCTGTCCGAGCTGGTGTCGCTGGAGTCCTCGGCGCCGCCGTAGCTGTTGGAGACGAACTTCGCGCCCTGGGCGACGGCCTGGTTGACCGAGACGCCGAGGTCGGCCATGGTCGCCGAGTTGGCCTCGACCAGCAGGATGTGGGCGTTCGGCGCGACCGCGGAGACCATGTCGAGGTCGAGCGAGATCTCGCCCGACCAGCCGGTGTCCGAGGTCGGGTAGCTGGTGCCGCCGTTCTGGTCGATCTTCTTGAAGCAGCCGTTGGCGGTGGTGCACGCAGGCAGCCCGTACTGCGTGCGGTAGGTCGCCAGGTCGGACTCGGCGTTGGGGTCGTCCTGCGCGTCGATGATGGCGACGGTCTGCCCGGCGCCCCCGTTGGCCGGCAGCGCGTACGCGCTCTGCAGGTCGCCGGGGCCGAGGCCGGACGGCGTCGCGTTCGGCGAGACGGCGTTCAGGGCGAAGGCGTGCGGCTGGACGACGTCGGTGCGCACCAGGGCGTCGCAGGCCATCTGGTGCGGGCCGGTCGGCTTGGCGCACACGTGCTTGACGCCGCTGCCGGAGGCGCCGGCCGTGCCGGACCAGGCGGCCGAGGCGTCGGCCGGGGCGGCCAGCGCGAGGCCGGCGGCGACCACGGCGCCGACCGCGAAGGTCGCGGTGCCGGCCCGGAGCCGGCCGTGCCGCAGGGGGGAACGGAGGAAGTTGCGCAACGGAGCCCTCCCAGGTGGGGGGTCGGACCCCGGGGCGCCGAGGAGGCCGTCGTGAGGCGGCCGGTCGGCGGGCAGGCCCGGGGTGTGAGGGGGAGACGCGCACGAGCAGACGGCTGCCCTGGAGGGTCGGCGGGGCACGGCACGTCGGCCCGTGGGGGACGGAGGAGCGCCGCCGGACGATCGATGATCGGGGCATGCCAAGGAGGTGGTGCCGAGCCTTCACGGCGTCAGCGGTAGGAAGGTAGCCAAGCCCGGTGGCGGCGAACAAGGCCGAAGTCCACCCCATGACCGAGGCTTGACCGGGCGGGATCCCGCCACTGGCGCCGCTCCGCCGCCGGCCCCGCTGAGCGGTGGTTCACCTCGCACACGGAACGGCCGAGGCCGGGCCGGGCCCGCGCCGCGCGGCGGTGCCCGGACGGCGGGCGGCCGCGCGGCTTCGGTTCGTCAACACCCCACCGGGGAAGGGTGGTTCACCATCGGTCGGTGGGGGCGAAAGCGGGGCGGGCCGGTGGGACGGGGGCGGCGGCGGCCCTGAGGGATGGGCGGCGGCGGGGCGGGGCGCGTCAGGGCGCGTCGGGTTCGTCGAGCAGGAGCTCCAGCATTGGCAGGGCCGCCTCCAGCGCGCGGCACTGCTCGGCGGTCAGACGGGCGCTGCGGCGGGCCAGCAGCGCGGTGCGCTCGCGGCGGATCCGGGCGAGGGTGTCGCGCCCGAGCCGGGTGGGGGCGAGGAGTTGGGAGCGTCCGTCCTGCGGGTCGGGGGTCTTGGCGATCAGGCCCTCGGCGACCAGCGGGCCGACCGTACGGACCATGGACGGGACGGCCACGCCTTCGAGCGCGGCGAGTTCGCCGAGCCGCAGCGGACCGTGCTGTTCGACCCGGACGAGGGCTGAGAGCTGGGCGGCCGTCAGGTCCTGGTCGCCGGAGGCGCGGACCAGTTGGCGGTTGAGCCGGCCGATGGCCAGCCGGAGCCGGACCACCGCCTCGTCGGGGAGTCCGCCGCCCGCCGCGCTCACCGGCCCTCCTCCGGGTGGACCGACCCGGCGGCGGGCCGCCGCCGCTGCCGCTCGCGGACCAGCGAGGCGGCCGCCGCGACCAGGGACATCGCGATCGCCAGCCAGAACACCACGACCAGCCCGTCGTGGAACGGCCCCGAGATCAGCTGGGGGAAGAACTCCCGGCCCGTCAGCGTCCGGGCGTTGCCCGCCGGGAGCTGACCGAGCACGTGCGGGCCCAGCAGCTGCTGGACCGGGTTGTAGCCGAGGAACGCGGCGAACAGGGTGCCCACCGGCGGCAGCGCGGCGATCGCCTGGGCGTCGGCGGCCGGCACGCCCTGCGCGGTCAGCCCGGCGGTGAGGGTGTGCGGCAGCGAGCCGGCCAGGCCCGCCACCATCAGGGAGAAGAACACCCCGATCGACAGCACCATGCCGGCGTTCTGAAAGGTGGCCCGCATCCCGGAGGCGGCGCCGCGGGCCCCGGGCGGCACGCTCGACATGATCAGCGAGGTGTTGGGGGCCGCGAACAGGCCGCCGCCCAGGCCGTTGAGGAACACCAGGACGGCGAACCACGGGTACCCGAAGTCGGTGGGCAGCAGGAGCAGCCCCGCGAAGGAGAAGGCCATCACCACCAGCCCGCCCGCGGCGAACAGCCGGGCCCCGGCGCGGTCCGACAGGTAGCCCGCGATCGGCCCGGCGGCCAGGAAGCCGACGGTCAGCGGGACGAGGTAGATGCCCGCCCACAGCGGGGTGTCGGCGTAGTCGTAGCCGTGCAGCGGCAGCCAGATGCCCTGGAGCCAGATGATCAGCATGAACTGGAGCCCGCCGCGGGCGATCGAGCCCAGCAGGGTGGCCGCGTTCCCGCCGGTGAACACCGGGTCGCGGAACAGCGAGAGCGGGAACATCGGCTCGGCGGTCCGGGACTCGACCAGGCAGAAGACGGCGAGCAGCGCCACCCCGCCGCACAGCCCGGCCAGTACCCACGGGTTGGTCCAGCCCATGGTGTGGCCGCCGTACGGCTGGATGCCGTAGGTGATCCCGGCGAGCAGCGCGGTCAGGCCGACGGCGAAGGTGACGTTGCCCCACCAGTCGATCCGGGCGGGCCGGCGCACCCCGGTGTCGCGCAGCGAGCGGTACGCCCAGACGGTGCCGAGCACGCCGATCGGCACGTTCACCCAGAAGATCGACCGCCAGTTCCACTCCGCCAGCAGCCCGCCCAGGACCAGGCCGATGAACGAGCCGGCGATTCCCGCGACGATGTTGACGCCCAGCGCGGTGCCGCGCCGGTGGGCCGGGAAGGCGTCGGTGATGATCGCGGCCGAGTTGGCCATCAGCATCGAGCCGCCGACCGCCTGCACCACGCGCCAGCCGATCAGCCACAGCGCGCCCGGGCCGCCGTGCAGCGGGTCGAGGGAGAGCGCCACCGAGGTGAGGGTGAAGATCAGGAAACCGGCGTTGTAGATCCGGACCCGGCCATGGATGTCGCCCAGCCGGCCCAGCGTCACCACCAGCACGGCGGTGACCAGCATGTAGCCCATCAGCATCCACAGCAGGTAGCTGACGTTGCCCGGCTGCAGCGGGTCCAGGCCGATGCCGTTGAAGATCGCGGGCAGGGAGATCAGCACGATCGAGGCGTTGACGGTGGCGATCAGGGTGCCGAGCGTGGTGTTGGAGAGGGCCACCCACTTGTACCGGGGATGGTCCGGTTCGATCCCGCCACGGGCGGTCCGACCGGTGCGAGCGCTGCCGGATCTGCCGCCGCCCGTTCGGTCGCCGCTGCTGCTGCCGGAGAGTCGTGTCGCCACCGCTGCCTCCTGCTGCCCGGGCCGGCCCGGCCGGGGACGCGGTCGGGCGTCGGATCGGAGTGGGATTTCGATAGCTGCCGCCACCTAACGGTAGTCCCGGCGGCGGGTCGGGCGGTAGGGCGCGTACGGGGCGGGCGGGGCGTACGGGGGCCGTCTGCCGGGCCCCGGTTGGGCGCCGGGACGATCCGGGTACCTCCTCTGGCATGTCGGACGAGAAGAACCGCGCCGTGGCCGAGGCGATCCTCCCGCTGGTCGGCGGCGCCGCCAACATCCACTCGGTGGCCCACTGCATGACCCGGCTGCGGCTGGGCCTGGCGGACCGCTCCCTGGTCGACCGCGCGGCACTCGCGGCGCTGCCGGCGGTCCTGGGCACGGTCGACGACGACACGTACCAGATCGTGCTCGGCCCGGGGGCCGTGGCGGGGGTCACGGCGCAGCTGCGGCGACTGCTCGACGCCGATGGCGGAGCCGCCTCCGACCGAGCCGGCTCCGACCTAGCCACCTCCGACAGAGCCGCCTCCGCCCGAACCGCCGACGCCCCCACAGCCGACGCCCCCACGGCCGACGCCCCCACGGCCGACGCCCCCACCTCGTCCGGCTCCGCCGCGTCGGCCCCCACCGCCGAGGAACTCGCCGGGCGCGGGGAGCGGATCAGGGCGGAGGCCCGGGTGCGCAACGCGACCCCGGTCAAGCGGGCGCTGCGCCGGATCGCGAACGTCTTCGTCCCGCTGATCCCCGCCCTGATCGGCTGCGGCATCGTCGCCGCCCTGTCCGGGGCGCTGGCCAACCTGGGCTGGACGCCGGCCCTGGTCGCCGCGCTGACGGCGGTCTCCTCGGGGTTCATGTCGCTGCTCGCCGTCTTCGTCGGCTACAACACGGCGAAGGAGTTCGGCGGCACGCCCGTACTCGGTGGGGCCGTGGCCGGGGTGATCGTCTACGGCGGGGTCGCCAAGGTGGAGGCCTTCGGCCACCACCTCACCCCCGGCCAGGGCGGCGTGGTCGGGGCGCTGCTCGCCGCGCTGCTGGCCGTCCAACTGGAGCGCTGGACGCGGCGGATCGTGCCCGCCGCCCTGGACGTCCTGGTCACCCCCACCGTCACCGTCCTGTTCGGCGGACTGGCCGCCCTGTACGGCCTGATGTACGTCGCCGGGGAGGTCTCCACCGGCATCGGCCACGCCGCCACCTGGCTGCTCGCCCACGGCGGGCTGCTCGCCGGGCTGGTGCTCGGGGGCCTCTTCCTGCCGCTGGTGATGCTCGGCCTGCACCAGGCGCTGATCCCGATCCACACTACCCTGATCCAGCAGCAGGGCTCCACCGTGCTGCTGCCGATCCTCGCCATGGCCGGCGCCGGGCAGGTCGGCTGCGCCGCGGCCGTCTACCTCCGGCTGCGCCGCAACGCCTCGATCCGGGCGACCATCCGCTCCGCCCTCCCGGCCGGGCTGCTCGGCATCGGCGAACCCCTGGTCTACGGGGTGACCCTGCCGCTCGGCCGCCCGTTCGTCACGGCCTGCGTGGGCGGCGCCGCCGGTGGCGCCTTCGTCGGCGTGGCCGGCCAGCTCGGCAGCGCGGTCGGCTCCACCGCCGTCGGCCCGTCCGGCTGGGCCCTGTTCCCGCTGCTGGCCGGCCCGCACGGCCTGGCCGCGAGCGCGGCCGTCTACGGCGGTGGCCTGCTGACCGGTTATCTCGTCGGTTTCCTGGCCACCTACTTCTTCGGCTTCACCCGCGCGATGCTCGCCGAGTACGACCTGTCCGTCCCGCCGCGGGCCCCGGCCGACGCGCCCGACTCGCCCGACGTGCCCGCCGCGCCCGCCGCCGTCGGGGACGGTGCGGCCGTCGGGGACGGTGCGTGAGGTAGGTCCCCCCCCCGGGGGGGGGGCTGTGCGGGGGAGTCGGTACCCCGGCGCGCGGTGGTGCGGACGGGGTGGCCTCGGCCCTCGGACGGAGTGACGGTTCGTTATGTCCGCGTGACCTCCGGGGTCGACCCGGCAGGTCTACCTTTGTCGACGCTCGGCCAACTCCACCCCCTCACAAGGGAGTAGCCATGCCCGAAGCCCGTCGGCGCACCCTCGCCGTGACCACCGCCCTGCTGACTGTCCTGGGCGCCGCCGCACCGGCCGTCGCCGCCACCGCCCCCGCCCTCGTCCAGGCCCCGCTCGCCGCCCACCACGGCGGTGGCACGCTGCACAGCACCAGCGGCAACTGGTCCGGCTACGCCGCCACCGGCGGCCGGTTCACCAGCGTCAAGGCCAGCTGGGTCCAGCCCGCCGTCTCCTGCACCGGCACCGACACCTGGTCCAGCTTCTGGGTCGGCCTGGACGGGGACGGCAGCAACAGCGTCGAGCAGACCGGCACCGAGGCCGACTGCTCCGGCGGCTCGCCGGTGTACTCCTCCTGGTACGAGATGTACCCGGCCTACCCGGTCAACTTCACCAACACCGTGCGCCCCGGCGACCACTTCACCGCGAGCGTCACCACCAACGGCAGCGGCTCCTTCACCCTCACCCTCGCCGACACCACGGCGGGCTGGAGCCGCACCGTCAACAAGTCCCTCAAGAGCGCCGCCCTGGCCTCCGCCGAGGTGATCGCCGAAGCCCCCTCCAGCTCCACCGGGGTGCTCCCGCTGTCGAACTTCCACTCGGTGGCGTTCAGCGGCGCCACCGTCAACGGCCAGAGCCTGGGCGGGTTCAACCCGGACGCCATCACGATGGCCTCCGGCGGCGTCACCAAGGCCACCACCTCCGGGCTGAGCGGCGGCAGCGCCTTCTCGGTGACCTGGAAGCACAGCTGACCCCGAGTGTGCGGAAGGCCGCCGCCCCCCTTCGGTGCCGGGGGCGGCGGCCTGGGCCGGTCAGCGGGTGGTTCAGCGGCCGGTCCCGGCCCGGGCCCTGGTCCAGGCGGACTCGCGGAGCAGCCGCAGGCCGTTGAGGCCGACCAGGACGGTCGAGCCCTCGTGGCCGAGGACGCCCAGCGGCAGCGGCAGGGTGGCGGCCAGGTCCCAGACGGCCAGCACGGAGATGAACACCGAGGCGATCACCAGGTTCTGCACCACGAGCGAGCGGGCCCGCCGGGAGAGTGCCACCACGGCCGGGACGGTGGCGAGTTCGTCGCGCACGATGACGGCGTCGGCGGTCTCCAGGGCGAGGTCGGAGCCGGCCCGGCCCATCGCGAGACCGGTGTGGGCGGCGGCCAGCGCGGGCGCGTCGTTGACGCCGTCGCCGACCACCAGGACCTTCCGTCCGGCCCGCTCCCGCTCGCGGACGGCGGCGACCTTGTCCTGCGGCAGCAGGCCGGCCCGCACGTCGGTGATGCCGACCTCGGCGGCCAGCCGGGCCGCGGCGCGCGGGTTGTCCCCGGTGAGGAGTGTCGGCGCGGTGCCGGTCAGGGCGGTGAGCGCGCGGACGGTGGCGGCGGCGTCGGGGCGCAGCCGGTCGGCGATGCCGAGCAGGCCGACCGGGACGCCGTCCCGCTCGACCAGCACGGCGGTGCGGCCACCCTCCTCCAACTCGCCCGCCAGGGCGGCGGCTTCGGCCCGTACCCCGGCCGCGGCGCCGGTCAGCAGCCGGGCGGGGGCGCCGACCGCGACGGCGCGGCCGTCGACGGTGGCGGTGACCCCGATGCCGGGGGCGGAGGTGAAGTCCCCGGCCGTGGCGAGGGCCAGGCCGCGGGTGCGGGCGGCGTCGACGACGGCGCGGGCGAGCGGGTGCTCGCTGGGGTGCTCGGCGGCCGCGGCCAGCGCGAGCAGCTCCTCCTCGGACAGGCCGGAGCCGGTCAGCGGGCGGAGGTCGGTGACCCGGGGGGTGCCCTCGGTGAGGGTGCCGGTCTTGTCCAGGGCGACGGCGTCGGCCTGGCCGAGGCGTTCCATCACGACCGCGGACTTCACCAGAACGCCGTGGCGACCGGCGTTGGCGATCGCGGAGAGCAGCGGCGGCATGGTGGCGAGGACAACGGCGCACGGCGAGGCGACGATCATGAAGGTCATCGCCCGCAGCAGCGAGCCGGTGAAGGCGGCGCCGAGGGCGAGCGGCACGGCGAAGACGGCCAGGGTGGCGATCACCATGCCGATCGAGTAGCGCTGCTCGACCTTCTCGATGAACAGCTGGGTCGGTGCCTTGGTCTCCGAGGCCTCCTCGACCAGCTGGACGATCCGGGCGATCACCGAGTCGGCGGCGTCCCGTTCGACCCGGATCCGCAGCGCGCCGGTGCCGTTGAGGGTGCCGGCGAACACCTCGTCACCGCGCTGCTTGGGGACGGGCAGCGGCTCGCCGGTGATGGTGGCCTGGTCGACCTCGCTCGCGCCGTCCAGGACCCGGCCGTCGGCGCCGATCCGTTCGCCGGGGCGGACCAGGACGGTGTCGCCGACGGCGAGCCGTTCGGTCGGCACGCTCTCCTCGGCGCCGCCGGGCAGCAGCCGGGTGGCGGTGGGTGGGGCGAGGTCGAGCAGTCCGCGGACGGAGTCGGCGGTGCGGGCGGTGGCCAGGGCCTCCAGGGCGCCGGAGGTGGCGAAGATGACGATCAGCAGCGCGCCGTCCATGACCTGGCCGACGGCGGCGGCGCCGAGCGCGGCGACGATCATCAGCAGGTCGACGTCGAGGGTCTTCTCGCGCAGGGCCTGGAGCCCGGCCCAGGCGGGTTCCCAACCGCCGGTGGCGTACGCGAGGGCGTAGAGCGGGGCCCAGGCCCAGGCGGGGGCGCCGGTGAGCTGGAGCGGGAGCGCGATCAGGAAGAGCACGGTCGCGGCGGCGGCCCAGCGGGCCTCGGGGAGGGCGAACACCCGGGTGCGGCGGCGCGGGGCGGTGCCGGGGCGCGGTGCGGCGGGCGGCGCGGGGCGCTCGATCAGGGTGGTGGGCATGCGGACGGGACCCTTCGGGGCAGGGCGGAACCGGTGGCTCGGGGCAGGGCGGAGCCGGTGACTCACCCACCATACATGAACATATGAACGCGCCTTCATGTATGAGTTGTACTATTGCCCGCATGGGTCATGGAGCCGCCCCCGCAACCGCCGTCCCGCACACCCGCCTGGACGCAGCCAGCGCCGCCCGGGTGGCCACCACCCTGCAGGCCCTGGCCACGCCCTCCCGGCTGCTGATCCTCTCCCGGCTGCGCGAAGGCCCCTGCGCCGCCACCGAACTCGCCGCCGAGGTCGGGCTGGAACAGTCCGCCTGCTCCCACCAGCTCCGCCTGCTGCGCAACCTCGGCCTGGTGGTCGGGCGGCGCGAGGGCCGCTCGGTGGTCTACGCGCTCTACGACAACCACGTCGCGGCCCTGCTCGACCAGGCGGTCTACCACATCGAGCACCTGCGGCTCGGGCTCAGCGACGCCGAGCTCGACTGAGTCCCCGAGCTCGACTGAGTCCCGGGCGGGGCGCGGGCAGCCCGGTCGGCGCGGGTGGCCGTCCGGTCGGTTCAGTGCCGGTGCCGGACGGCCGTACGGTTCAGCGGCGGTGCCAGGCGGCGAGGAGGTCGGCCTCGGCGGCCGGGGTCAGGGCCTGCGGCAGGGGCTCGAACGGCTCGATGTCACGGGCGGTGTCCGCCACCGGGCGGAGCCGCAGCCCGGTGCCGAGGGCGGCGGCCGGGTCGGCGGTGTTGGTGGCCCGGCGCAGCGGATCGGCGCTCCACAGCGGCAGCGCGCGGTCCTGGATGCCGGAGGTCCGGAGGAAGTCGTCGTCGACCCAGGTGAGCGTGGTCCCGGCCGGGGCGACGGCGGAGGCGATGGCGTCGAGCAGGTCGCCCATCGTGAACGGCGGGGGAGTCGCGGCGTGGTAGGCGCCGGTGGCGCCCTTGGTCAGCAGGTCGAGCATCCAGTCCGCGAGGTCGCGGGCGTCGACGACCTGGAGCGGGGCGTCGGGCCGACCCGGGGCCAGCACCTCGCCACCGCGGGCGATCCGCTGCACCCAGTGGTCGAAGCGGTGGGTGTAGTCCTGGGGGCCGATCACGTACGTCGGCCGCACCAGCAGTGAGTCCGGGCCGAACCGCTCGACGGCCGCCCGCTCGCACTGGACCTTGAGCACGCCGTAGGTGGCCGGGGTGATCTCCTCGGGCTCCGGGCCGTCGGCCGGGAGCAGCGGGGAGTCCTCGGTGAACCCGGGGGCGGCGGGGGTGTCGTAGACGGCCATGGAGGAGACCAGGAGGTAGCGCCCGGCCGCGCCGGGGTCCAGGGCATCGGCCAACTGACGTACCTGGCGCGGGAAGTAGGCGCTGACGTCGACGGTGGCGTCCCAGCTCAGGCCGCGCAGCGCGGTGAGGTCGGCGTCGCGGTCGGCGATCAGGTGGGTGGCCTCGGGGAGCAGATGGGCGCCGGAGCGGCCCCGGTGCAGCACGGTGACGTCGTGTCCGGCGGCCAGCGCGGCCCGGGCGAAGTGGAGGCCGACGAAGCGGGTACCGCCCATGATCAGTATGCGCATTGGACCATGGTTCCAGCTCGGCCCGGTTCCGGCCACGGGATTGCCGGAACCGGGCCGAGTGCGTCGGCAGGCCTCAGTCGTGGACGCCCAGTTGGGCCAGCAGCGCCTGGTTGTCCTCGATGTGCCAGTCCTCGACGATCCGGTCGGTGCCGACGTGCTGGATGTCGATGGCGTTGAACTCGACGACCTGGCCCCGGCCCCGGACGCCGTCGAAGGTGCCGGTGAAGTGGCCGCGGAAGACCAGCCGGGCGGTGATCCGGTCACCGGCGACCAGCACGTCGGACAGCTCGCAGGTCAGGTCGGGGACGGCGGCGCGGAAGTTCTTCGAGGCGAACAGCGGACCGGCCGGGCCCTGGGGACGGCCGGACGGGAGCGTGTTGTCCCGGAACTGCGGGCTGATCGCCGCGTCCAGGTACCGCTGCTGCCCGGTGTTCCAGAAGGTGTACAACTGCTGGGCCAGGTGGACCTCCTGGGCCGCGCGCCGGGTGCCGATCGACCGGTCCACGGTGAGCGCCTTCGGCTGGACCAGGTCGGGCGAGCGGTCGATCAGGTTCTGCGGCCAGCCGGGAACGGGCCGGTGGTGGCCCCGGTCGGGGGAGGGGGCCGGGGCGGATGCGGGTGCGGAAGCGGGTGCGGCGGCTGCGGTGCCGGCCGCGAGGGCGGCGACCGTCGCGAGGACGGCGGCGGTGCGAGTACTGGCACGGCTCAGGAACGGCCAGGGCATGGGGAGTTGCTCCTCGGGGCGGGTCGGGCTGGGTCGGGGTGGCTCGGGCTGGGTCGGGCTGGGGCAGGCGATCGGGGGGCGGACGGTCAGGCGAGTCGGCCGCCGCCGTCCACGTGCAGCACGGTGCCGGTGACGTACGGGTTGTCGATCGCGTACAGCACCGCCTTGACCAGGTCCTCCGGGGTGCCGACCCGGCGGGCCGGGTTGCGGGCGGCGACGCCGCGCAGGAAGGCGTCCTTGTCGGCGCCCAGGCCGTCCCAGGACCCGGTGTCGACGATGCCGGGGGAGACCGCGTTGACCCGGACCGGGGCGATCTCCACCGCCAGGGCCTGCACCAGGAAGGCCAGTGCGCCGTTGGTGGTGGCCATCACCGTGCGGGCGGGCGCCGGGCGCCAGGCGGCGACCCCGGAGAAGAAGGTGAACGAGCCGCGCTCGGAGGCCTGCCCGGCCAGGTGCTTGGCGAGCAGCAGCGGGCCGATCACCTTGGCGGCGAACGCCCGCTGGACGTCGGCGAGTTCGAGCTCCCGCAGCGGGCCGTTGGCCGGCATCGCGGCGGTCGAGACCAGGTGGTCGAAGGTGCCGACCCGCTCGGCGAACCGGGCGATCGACTGCTCCTCGGCGAGGTCGACGGGCAGTACCTCGGACGGTCCGGCCAGTTCGCCGGCCGTCCACTCCAGCTTGCGCGGGTCGGGGCCGGCCAGGACGACCGTGGCGCCGGCCGCCGAGGCGGCGGTGGCCACGGCCCGGCCGGTGCGCGAACCCGCGCCCACCACGATCAGTCGCTGCCCCAGCAGCGAGGCGCCCTGCGGCGGAGTGGCGGCGGACGGCGGCGGGGTGCCGATGGACATGGGGGTGCTCCTCAGGGGGGATCGGGGATCCGGCCGTCCGCTGCGTCGTGCGCGGCGGCCGCACCACGACCCTCTCCCGGGGCACTGCCATGAGTCCAAGGCTTGTTCTCTACCGCTGCCATAAAATCCACTCATGGCAACGCCGACGCTCCGACAGCTCGAATACCTGGTCACCGTGGTCGACACCGGGTCCTTCACCCGCGCCGCCGAGCAGCTGCACGTCACCCAACCCGCGCTCTCCCACCAGATCCGGGCCCTGGAGGGCGCGCTCGGCGGCCCGCTGCTCGAACGACTGCCGCGCGCGGTCCGGCTCACCCCGACCGGCCGGGCCGTACTGCCGCACGCCCGGGCGGCACTCGCCGAGGCCGAGCGCCTGCAAGCGGTGGCCCGGCGCGCGAGCGGCCTGGAGGAAGGGGAGCTGGAGGTCGCCGCCGTCTACTCGATCAGCCTCGGCATCCTGCCGCCCGTCCTCCGGGCCTGGCACCGCCGGCACCCCGGCGTGCGGATCCGGCTGCGCGAGTACTCCCACGCCGAACGGCTCCAGGAGGCGATGGCCGCAGGCCGGGCCGACCTCGCCATCGGCCCGGTGCCGGAGGGCTGGGAAGGGCCGATCCGGGAGCTCGGCGTCGAGGAGTTCACGGTCGTACTGGCCTCCGACGACCCGCTCGCGGCCCGCCCCACCCGCTCCATCGCCCTCGGCGCGCTCGCCGACCGGGCCTGGGTCCACTACGCCCCCGACAACGGCCTCGCCGACCTGCTCGACCAGGCCTGCGCCCGTGCGGGCTTCCACCCCCGGGCGGCGGTCCGCGCCGAACAGACCTCCGCCGCACCGCTGTTGGCCGCGGCCGGCCTCGGCCCCGCGCTGGTGCCCGCCGACATCGTGCCGCCGCACTTCGACGGCCTGCTGCTGCGGCCCGACCCGCCGGTGCGCCGCGCCCTCGCCGCCTACACCCGCACCCGGCCCGACCCGCTCACCGTGGCCTTCACCGAGCTGCTGGCCCAGCGGGCCCGGATCAACCCGGGGACGGGCTGACGCACCCGCGCGGCGACCCGGTCCGGCCGCCGCGCGGGTGGCGAGGCCTCAGCCGCTCGGCGTGCCCTCGGCGTCCGCCGGAGCCTCGGTGGTCGAGTCCGCCGCGGTCGAGTCCTCGGTGGCGGTGGCTTCGGTGGCGGTGGTTTCGGTGGTCGCCGCCGCATCGCGGTCGGCGCTTCCTCCGGTCATCTCGGGCACCGGCTTGCCTCCAGTCCAACCGGGCATCGTCATGCCTCCCGTGGTCCGGGCCGGGACGACCCCCTCTCACAGTGCGGCAAGGACGTCCTGGTGTACACCGTCGAGGACGAACCCGTTGTCCAGCCGGACCCGGACCGTCACCCGGCGCCCCCGCTCCCGGTGCTCGGCCCACTCCGGCTCCAGCGCGGCGAGCTGCGCCACCAGCCGCTCGCGACTGGCCTCGGGCACGGTGTGCCCGTAGTCATCGAACAGCGCCTTGAGCCGCTGGTACTCGCGGACCCCTTCGCTCTCCGGGAGTTCGCCGTCCACCCGCTCGACGACGCCCTCCGCCCCGGCGCCCAGCGACAGGAAGCCGACGGCGGCAGCGGGCTCGCCGGCGACGGCCTCACCGAGCCCGAGGTCTTCCGTCAACCTGACGCGTCGTCCTGCCTCCAGGGTCATCCGTGCGCTGCCTCTCGATCGATCGCGGCCGCCGGCCCGGTCGGCCGGCGGTCCGGCCATTATCCGTGCGAACCGCCGGTGGTGTCGGAGGTGGTCGTCGGCTCCGGCGGCACCGGGCAGCCTGTGCACGGAGTCCCGTTCAGTGCACGGAGGGCCGAAAGGAGCCGAGGCCCGATGGAAGCGGGGTGCCAGGCCGGGGATCGCCCGCCGGGGAGTGAGTGCCGTACGGCTCCGGCCCCGGAGCCGTACGGTGGGTCGTCGAGCCAACCAATGCCTGATCCCCGGCTTCCGACGCCTACGGATCCGCTGGGACATCCGCGACGACATCCACGAGGCCCTCCTCAAACCGGCCTGCCGCGTGACCACCTACCGACGCGTCCGAGCCTTGTGTCAGCTCCTCTCAGTGCCACCGTGCGGTGGCAGCGAGATACGACTGTGAGGATGGTCGGGTGCCGCCCCGGGCGGTGGTCTGGCCCGAGATACGACTGGCGTTGATGCCTTGAGCTTGATCTGCCGACCA
>NZ_JBVIWC010000020.1:0-177579 GCF_055594965.1 Kitasatospora sp. NPDC040550
TCCTCGGCCTTGCGCTTCTCCTCGGCTTCGGCTTCGGCGCGGGCGGCCTCTTCGGCCTTGCGCTTCTCCTCGGCTTCGGCTTCGGCGCGGGCGGCCTCTTCGGCCTTGCGCTTCTCCTCGGCTTCGGCTTCGGCGCGGGCGGCTTCCTCGGCCTTGCGCTTCTCCTCGGCTTCGGCTTCGGCGCGGGCGGCCTCTTCGGCCTTGCGCTTCTCCTCGGCTTCGGCTTCGGCGCGGGCGGCTTCCTCGGCCTTGCGCTTCTCCTCGGCTTCGGCTTCGGCGCGGGCGGCCTCTTCGGCCTTGCGCTTCTCCTCGGCTTCGGGGTCGATGGAGGGGACAGGGGCGGGGGCAGCCGGAGGAGGAACCGCTGCTCCACCCCCTGCGAAGGTGGCGGGTACGGCGCCGGGCGTCGTACCGGCAGACTGGTTTCCGGCCGCAGCCACGCGGGATCCGCGGCGCCGTCCCAGCCCGGCAACCTGGGGCTTCGGCGGGGTCACCGGACCGTTCGTGTAGGTCTCGGTCATGCGGCCAGGGCCTCCTCCTGCTCTACCTGAACCACGCGCTCAACGATCTCGACGACCAGATCTTCGTAGTCGCGGCCAACTTCCTCAGCACGGTCCGTGGGGAGCACGGGTCCCTTCTCGCCGCGCTTCTTCTGCCACCACTTGATGCCGTCGGATGCTTCAGCGACCTCGTACGCCAACTGGCCCCTGTCCCGGCAGTTGACCGCGACCCCCTCTGCGTCTCGGATGACTGCCTGGAAGACCGGAGCGTCCGAGCCGGCCTCGGCCAGCAGGGTCTGGATTCGTTCCCGCGCTTGGACCCACAGGCCAACCGGTCGCGTCTGCTTCGTCTTCCTGTCGGTGTAGTACCGGTGGGCGAATCCGAAGAGGACCGCGCCCAGGAGCTCCAGATCGGGGTTGAGGTGGGCGGTCTCTTCGAAGCGGTGCGATACGCCACCGAGTCCATCGATTGACGACGTGTCGCCAGTCGAGACCGGGGCCAGCACCCACCTGGCCGCGCACAGTGCAAGGAGCTGGGGCTCCTTGGTGACCGGCGGGCAGTCGATAACGATCCAGGCGTACTCGCGGGACAGCTTCGCGAGCATCACGGCCAGGCTCAGGTTGGCTGCCTGGCCGTGCTTGCTCTGCATGGTGACCATCTGGAACGGGATCTGCTCCAGCTGCTTGCCGCTCGGCACCACGTCGAGGTGAGGGCGCACGTCGCGAATGATCTTGGGTAGATCGCCGAACTGGAGGGCGATGGCAAGGGATTTGCCGTCGTCGTTCAGCGGGTGGCCCTTGATGCCGAGGTCGTGAAGCGTGTTGCCCTGGGCATCGACTTCGAGGAGTAGGACACGGCCGGCCTCCTGACCTTCCGCTGCCTTCGCGGCCTCTCCCTCGGCGAGAAGGCCGGCCGTGTGCGACGCGATGCTCGTCTTGCCCTGGCCGCCCTTGCCGTTGAACACGGCGATGACCCGTGTCAGGAAGGGACGGAGCGATTCCACGAACCGGTTCAGCACCTCGGGTGACGTCGAGGGCGTGAACGGCTCAAGTGAGAAGTCGGGAAGCGTGAGTTCATCGACGGTCATCAGTGCGGGTTCCCCTCCGAGCGATCGACGGGCGCCGTGTGGCTCCCGATGGTGGACTCCGACCTGGGTCAACGAGCAGTTCGCGCCCCTGGTGTAGAGACGGGACGGCAGCTTACCCGAGGGGCTGACTGCTGAGCGGCTCCCACCCCGTGGCCTACCTGGGTTCGTCCAGGCGTCCGTGTGTCAGTCCGTAGTGACGACCGCTAGATGGTTCTTTGGCTGAGTCTCCTGATGCGTCTCTCGTTGAGGGCCAAGGTTGACTGGCCGTCTGTTGGTTCAGCGGATCAATAGCCGAGTCTTTGGGGCATCCGCCAGATTGATCTAACGGTAAACCTTTCGCTGGCATGAGGGTTCGGACTACACCTAGTTTGATCACGTGTTCGCAATACGGAACGCCAGAGGGGCTATTAGCTGGGCCTCCAGTGTGTCAGTGAGCAGGATCGTCAGATGGACTGCCAGTCGGACCTCCAGTGGGTTCTGGTGATTGGGCGTTTCTGAAGTCCATCTGCCGATCTTGATTAAAGCCAGAAGGTAGGCCGAGAGCAAAGGTCTATGCCGAGCCGAAGTAGAGATCTACTTACGGTCTACTTCCTTGAGCTTGTCTAAGTGCTACCTGAAGGTGTGTTGAAGGATCGCTGTACAGGCGCAAGATACGCCGCCTCAGTAGCCCTAGACATAGACCTATGTTGGAAACATGCTGTCATCTGGAGTGCAGGCCAACCTAAAGACTGTCCGGTGTCTGAAAGTAAGGCTAGGTAGGAGACTGGGAAGAGCCTGCTGTAGCAACTATGTAAGAGACTTATCCAACCTTCTGAACTGCGAAGATGTTCGGAGGCTCTCAGGTTGAACAGTAGTCGAATAGGGGCTGAATGACCCTAGGATCTGGCTGGCAAGTTGAGGGCTCTGTCTCCTTGTAGAGACAAGAAAGCGCTGATTAGCATGCTGAAAAACAGTGACCTCTTCCGGAGCCCCATGGTGCTCAACAACGGGCAATCGGTAGGCCGAGTGAAGGTCATGACGTGCTTTTGGTGTCCTCTGTTCGGCAGCGGTTGCCAACTAAGCGTCGCGAACCTGTAGCGATCTGATCTAGCGATAGGCGCGTGGAAGATGGGGGAGGCTACTTCTGTAGATCCAGGCTCTCAATCTCAAAGGTTTCGCGCATCATTGAGTGCAGATTCGGCTTCGTCCGTGCGGGCCGCAGGCACACCCTGTGTGGCTGCAAACAGCTTGATTTCCGTTGCAGCGAGGCTGATGTAGGCGATCAACCCTTGTTGTGCCGTGGGTGTTGGTGACTCTTCTTCGAGGATCTCCTGCGCGGCGGCGAGCCATTCCTCGGCGTCCTCGTTCAGTGTGAGGTCGTCAATTTGCCGAAGGAGATTCGAGGCGACACCCCGTACCTCGTTGAATCGCCTCGCGACGGCGAGCTGGGCACGGCGCTCGCGATCGGCTGCCGCAGCCTCCTCGGCCACGGCCTTCCGCCCGGCGGCAGGGGTGCGCCGGCCATCTGGTGCTGCCGCCGATGCACGAAGTCGATCCAGACGGTTGGATGCGCTGCCGGGGTACTCGACGCCGATCAGGTCCGCGATGGCCTGCCAGGTGAGCCCGCCAGCTCGGGCATCTTCAAGGGCGGAGAGTTCCTCGAGGTCCAGAGCTTCGCGCAGATGACGGATCAGCGTCAGTCGGAGGCCGGCCTGCTCGCCGCGGCGCCTGTTCTCGTAGGTCGCGGGCGGCAGGGCGCGGTGGTGCGTGCGCGTGTAGCTGAGGATCCCGATGGAATCCCGGTCATCTGGCCACAGGGCGAGGCTCTGATCGTCTGCATCGACCTGCATCTGGTAGAGCTGCTGTCGCAGTTTTCGCAGGTCAGCGCTCTGCGGGCGAAGGGGGCGTCCTTTGGGCACGGGGTGATGATGCCACCGGAACGCGGGCTTTGTCAGACTGGCAAAGCTGCGACGTATGACTCAAATGACCCATCACGGTGAGGGGACGGCATGGTGGTCGGCCCGGTTCTCGAGATGTTGCTCGGCTTCGAGAGGAAGCAGCAGCAGAACCACCGCGGTGAGCCTTCTTGTCGACGGCTCGGCGGAGGGCGCTCCCGCCTCGTCCATCACAGGATTCCCTGCCAGAGCCAAGGCCGGGCTCCGCAGCGGCCGCGCAGGCAGTCGACGCGGTGTTGGGCTTGGGCCCGCCACCGGGGATTCTCAGCGGCGTGCTGGGCGGCGTACGTCACCATGCGAAGCTCCCGCGCACCCGCGAGAACGGAGTAGCCGGCCCAGGTCGTCACGTCGTGGCCGTAGATCGAGCAGAAGGCCTCGTACTCAGCTGGAGAGACCGCACCGGTCGTCCACGTCCGTACAGCCGTGGAGACGAGGTCCCACTCGGGAGGGCCGGCCGAGAACCGTTCCAGGTCCATCAGCAGTCGACCGCCGCGGTCGAGCCGCAAGACGTTGCCGGGCCACGCGTCTCCGTGGACGGCTGATGTGGGGAGGCCGGGTGGGAGGCCGGCATCCCACCGCTCCGAGAGGTCTCCGTACAGGCTCAGGAGCCACTGCCGGTCGTTGCTCGACAGCGTGTGGGCGGCGGACAGCCGTTCGGGAATGCGGACGAAGGGGTCCAGGTGCCCAATGTCGAAGTCGGGGAGCGGGAGGGCATGCAGCTCCTTCAGGGCCGCTGCAACGTCCTCGGTCGAGCCGTGGCCGTGAGGCGGGACTTCATGCCAGAACGTCACCACGCGCCCCGCCCGCTCGACGGGCTGATCGGCGAGCAACGGCTTCACCACGGGAATGCCGTTCGCGGTGAGCCATCGGGCCACGCTGATCTCGCGTGCTGCGGAGGCGGATCGGTCGGGCGGTGCGATGCGGGCGACGATGCCCCCTGGCAGCCGCCAGATCTGGTTCTCCGCGATGCGTATCGGCTCTGCGCCGCGGTCGTCGAGGTCGAGCGCGGCGCAGGCCTCGTGCAGGGCGTCGGGTGCCTCCATGTCCGTCATGCCCGCAACGTAGCGTCGATCTCCTCCTTGAGGACCGCTGTTTCCTGGATCTTCGGGTGCCGGCTGGCGAACTGGCCGAGCTGTCGCAGATCGTCCGCGGCGCGGCGCGAGGTCAGGTCGCCCCCGAGAGCCACAGCCTTCCGTCCGATGGCTGCCGCCTCGCGTGGATCTCCTCGTCGCATCACCAAGGAGGCCAGCTTGGTGCAGGACATCGCTTTGGACCGGGCGAACTGCGGTCCGTGGCCGCTCACGGCCGCCGCGAACCGCTGGCCGGCCTGGGCGGGGTCGTACTCGTCGATCCCAACGGCCAGGTCCCACAGGGCGTGCGCGGTGTCGCCGTTGTGCTGTGCGGCGTCGTAGTACGCCATCCACGGTGGCTCGTCTTCGGGGCGCCGCTGGGCGAAGGCGTCGTCTGCTGCGCCGACGGCGGCGATCGTCTCCTGGACGTTGCGCAGCTTGCCGAAGGCGCGGGCCCTGGCGGTGTGCAGCATGGCCCGCTCCGAGGCGGTCAGCCGATCCGAACGAACCAGTCCCTTCTCCGCGTTGGTCAGGCCGTCGTCGGCGTTGCCGACCCAGATCGCTTGCCGGGCGAGGAAGGAGTAGCCCTTCGCTCGGAGGTGCCAGTGCTGTCCTTCCTCGGCACACTCCACGGCGACCCTGAAGGCGAGGCGGGCGTCGTCGTGCCGGTAGACATCGAACTGCGAGGCTCCGGCGACGAGGCCGAGCCGGGCGACGGCTTCGAGGAAGTCGGGACGGTGGGAGGGAGGGCAGGACACGGACAGAAGCCGGATGGCCCACTGCATCGAGTCGGTGGCGAGCTGCCCGATGAGCCCGCCGCCTCCGTAGGTGTTGTCCCAGGTGTGCAGGCCGGTCGCGATCTGTTGCAGCTGCCGGATCTCCCTGGAGCTGATTTGGTGGGGAACGGCCGGCGGGGTCGTCGGTGTGAGCAGGGCGGAAAGGTCCAGCGGGTCGAGGGCTAACAGGCTCCCGAGCACGAGGAACTGACGGCGGTACAAGGGATCAGGGCTCCTGGTCGATGAGGATGGGGCGCCTCCCTCCAGCATGCGTCCTGCCAGCCGCTGAACGTCTCCCTCCGGGGTGCGCGGGCGGCGGATATCCGCATCACGACGCTGTTTATCCGCATCGCCGAACACCATGGCCCATGCCCGGGTGAAGAGTCCTCCTGTCTGGAGGGCGGCATCCAGCCGCGGCGGCAGGTCCTCCGGGCATCGGTAGACGCCCTTCTCGATCTTCAGCAGGACATCGACGCTGACCTGCACCTTTGCCGCGAACGGGGCGGCCGTCGGGAACCCTGCCTCTTTCCTCCGCAGGCGGAGTTCGTGGCCGAACCACTCCTCCGGGGAGCGCGACGGGTCGAGGATCTTCTCTGGTTGCGGCATGCGGCTCCTGACCTCCCGATGCGGATTCCGTGAGACATCCGCATCACCCACTGCACGTGCCCCTCGCGTGCTGCCTCAATAGTTGCTGACCGGTGCAGGACCAGTACACACCGCAACCGGAGGCCCGAGGAGGGGTTTCCGGCCAACGAAGTGGACGGACATGCTGAACCTTCTCAGTGCACCTCCTCTGGGAGACCGGGGCGTGGCCTCGGCTGTGCCGGGGCAGCTGGCGCTGGACCTGACGCTGTCGGAGAAGGCCATCCGGCACGCCAGGAGAATCGCCATGGAGAGCGTCGGTATGTGGGGCTACGACCACGTGGCCCACGACGTCGCCGTGGTCGTGGCCGAACTACTGACGAACGTCTTTCAGCACGCCGACGCGCCCAAGGGCGGTATGGACAAGAGGGCTCGCCTCGTCGTCCAGGTCCTCGTGGTCCTTCCCTCGGCTGGACGGCTGGTCGTGGTCGTGCACGACGACGATCCCGCGATGCCGAAGGAGCGGTGCGCTGACGAGACCGCGGTCAGCGGCCGCGGCCTCGCCCTGGTCCGCGGGCTGGCGGACAGCCTGGCCTTCGTGCCGGCGGCGGGCGGAAAGGACCTGGTCGCCGTCTTCTCGTTGCAGGCCGACCGTGAGGAGGCTGCGGCGTGAGCACGCGAACGTTGATCGGCCGACGCGTACGTTGGGGCGGCGTACGTCACGCGGCCCTGCGGACCGAGCAGACGACACGGCACGAGCGTGACGCGAGCGCGGCGGCGATGGAGACAGTCGCCCTCGTGCTGGAAGACGGCTCACCGTTACCCGAGACGGCAGAGGACGTCCACTACCTGGTGCAGCGGCTGCGGGGACACGTCATGGTGCTCGGTGGCGGGCTTCCCCCCTCGTACGCCGAGGACGTGCTGGCCGAGGCCCATGCCGCGGCCGAGGAGGAGATGCCTGAGGGATTCATGCCCTCCCGCGTCTACCTGGTGCGGTTGGCCAGGATCACCAAGGCGTTGGCGGAGGCGGCCCAGGCGGAGTCGAGCCAGCATCTCCCGGCTCAGCGGACCACGGGTCTGGCGTTCCGAGGCTGGCCCAGCCGGAACACGCTCCGGGTCGTCACCTTCGCCATCGCGATGGCGACACTGATCCTCGCTGCTTCCGTGAGGCCTTCATGATGCCCGCGCGCTGTTCTGCCGCGGGGCGTTCCTTGGTTCCGGAACAGCACGGTGACCTGCGTCTTCTCGGAGTGCTCACAGCTGTGAGCAATACGGCTCTCCGGCCGGATACGGTCCTCGTCCTCTCCACCGTCGCGTCGCTGGCAGCAGCCGCGCACAGGAGGTGGTGAGGCGTGATGGGACTGACGGCAGACCGGGTGATCCTGCTCGCGGTCATTTTGGTTCCGATGGGAGCTCTTGTGGTGGGAGGCCCGCGGTGGAGCCGACGGCGCTGCGGAGACGAGAGCCCGGTCCGAAGACGGGGAGCAGATGACCAACGACCGCTATCCGCTCCAGCCGGCGATCCGCTCGCGAGCCCCGGGCGCCGTGACCGGCGGAGTCGGCGGCGTGCGCGCGGAGCCGGGGACGCTTCTGCGACGAATCGACGTCCGTGACGCGGTGGTACCCGACACGGCCGACACGCTCCAGAGGTTCTTCCTCACCGGCCGGCGCCTGGCCCGCGCGCACGCAATGACCGCCCTCGCGACGAAGTCGCGTCCCACGGAGGCCCCGCCGCCCTAGGCATTCTCGCCCTGCTCTCTGTCGATGAACGCGGCGAAGCCGCCACTCCACCATGCCCACCCGCAACTGCCCGGTGCCCGCCGGGCCCGTAGAGATCGGACATCATGGAAAGCCGTCTCCCTCTTCCGCACCAGGCTCCGCCTCCCGAGGCAGCGGTGACAGGGGTGCTGATCCCGACCCCCAGGAACGCTCTGGTGCGGCCCCGGCGAGTGGGACGGATCGAGGACCACGGCTTCATCGGGAACATGCGGACGGCCGCCTTGGTCGACCGGGACGGCGCCATCGACTGGATGGGTCTGCCCCGCTTCGACTCCCCGGCCCACTTCACGAGCCTGCTCGGGACCGAGACGCATGGGTTGTGGCGCATCGGCCCGGCCGGTGCGGACGGTGCCGCGCCCGCAGCTGCGGATCGGCGGCGCTACCTCGACGGCACGCTGATCCTGGAGTCCACCTGGATCACCCCGACGGGCACGGTCCAGGTTCTCGACTTCATGCCGGCCACCGATGGGGCGCCGCAGCTGGTCCGCATCGTGCGCGGCGTCAGCGGCCGGGTGCCGATGCGGTCCCTTCTGCGGGCGCGCCCCGGGTACGGAATCCGTGTGCCGCGGATCGAGGTCGACGGCCGCCGCGCGAGCGCCGACCTCGGCGACGGCCGGCTCTGGCTCGACACTTCCGCCCCCACTCGTGAGGCCGACGGTGACCTGTCGTCGGAGTTCACCGTGTCCGCGGGCGAGCGCGTCGCTTTCACCCTGTCCTGGGAGCAGGGCCAGGACGCCCCGCCGCCGCTGCCGGACGCGACCGGGCTGCTGAAGGCGACCGCGGACTTCTGGAGGGACTGGATCTCCCAGTCCACCTACACTGGGCCCCACCGGGGAGCCGTCGAGCGGTCCCTCATCACGCTCAAGGCCCTCACCTACGCGCTGACCGGCGCCATCGTGGCCGCGCCGACGACGTCGCTGCCCGAAGAGATCGGCGGCGTGCGGAACTGGGACTACACCTTCTGCTGGCTGCGCGACTCCGCCCTCATCGTGGAGCAGTTCGTGGACTGCGGCTTCGTGCAGGAGGCCAGGGACTGGATCGCCTGGCTCCGGATGGTCATCGGGGACCGCCCCGAGAACTTGCAGGTCATGTACGGGGTAGGCGGCGAGCGCGACCTGCCCGAGACCGTGCTCCACTGGCTGCCCGGCTTCGAGAACTCGGCCCCGGTCCGGATCGGGAACGGCGCCGTCAAGCAGCTGCAGCTGGACATCTACGGCGAGGTCGTCAACGCCCTGTACGCGGCGCAGCAGCGCGACCCGAGGCTGACGGCGGTTGTCGCGCCGCTGATCACGGACCTGGTGGGCTGCCTGGAGACGTGCTGGGAGGAGCCGGACGAGGGGGTGTGGGAGGTTCGCGGCCCGCGCCGGCAGTTCGTCCACTCCAAGGTCATGGCCTGGACCGGCTTCGCCCTGGCGGTGCGGCTCGTCGAATCGGGTGCCTGCCAGGGTCCGGTGGAGCGGTGGCGGGAGATCCGGGACACGATCCACGAGCAGGTCTGTCGCGACGGGTACGACGAGCAGCGGAACACCTTCACGCAGTCGTACGGCTCGTCGGCACTGGACGCCTCCCTGTTGCAGCTGGCCATCACCGGCTTCCTGGCCCCGGACGACAAGCGGCTCATCGGCACGATCGAGGCGATCCAGCAGGAGCTGTCCATCAAGGGCGGGTTCCTGCTGCGCTACCACACCGAGGGCGCGGCGGCGGGTGTCGACGGCCTGCCCGGTGACGAGGGCGCCTTCCTCATCTGCTCGGGTTGGCTGGTCACCGCTCTCGCTCTCATCGGGCGCGTCGACGAGGCCGAGATCCTCCAGGACGGGCTGCTGCGGGCCCGCAACGACCTCGGCCTGCTCGCCGAGGAGTGGGACCCCGTCAACGAGCGGCAGCTGGGGAATTTCCCGCAGGGCTTCTCGCATGTGGCGTTCCTCCAGTCCGAGCTGGCCTTGGAGGCCGCGCGGTGTGGCCGGGAGCTGGTCGGAGCGGGGGCCGGGCGATGAGGGCGGCGGCCGTCCGCCCGGCCGGGTTCGCGGCTGCTGGTCCCGGGGCCGTGTCGCCCTCGTACGGGGCCTGCCCCGGCACGCAGGAGATCACCGTCGACGACCTGTTTCCCCTGGTAGCGGCGGGGGAGCCGTACGAGGCGTTGATCGGGGAGCACTTCGACACCCTGACGCTGCCTCGCCGGGCCGCGCTGGAAGTCATCAGCCGCTTCGAGGGGTTCCGGCCTCACCCGGTGGGCGCCGCCGTAGTCCGCGCGCTCACCGACGAATGGGTCCTCATCCTCCCGCCCGGCTCCGGCTACGGCATGCACTGGAGCTGGCCGGCCGAGCACCGCGACGAGGGCCTCCTCGAGGTCCCGCCGCGCACGGCCGGACCGGACGAGGACCTGCGCTGGGCCCGCTTCGGCAACGCGCAGGGACGGGTCTTCAGCGCCCCGTTCCTCCTGATGGCCGCCCTGTGTCCGCCGCACGCGACCCGCCCTCCGTACTTCGTACCTGCCCGAGACGACCGCACGCCCGTGGGGATCTGATGAGCACTCTGATAGAAGCCGCAGCGGTCGCCGTGCCGTCGGCGCTGGCCCTGGCCGGCGGAGGTGCGGTCTGGCACTTGCGGGGGTCCCTGCGCGCGGAGCGCCGCCGGTCCGACAGGTTGCAGCGGCATGCCGAGAACCTGACCCGGCAGTTGCGGGCCGCCGAGCTGATCCTCGGCCAGGTGGCCGACGAGGTGGTGCCTGCGATCCAGGCGGCCGTCGTGAGGCCTGGCGCCGGACAAGGCGTCGACTTCACGCTGCCGGACGCCCTGACGGGCACCGTGATCGCCGACCGGGTGCGTGCCGTCGTCGATTCGGTGGCCGCGGCGATGCGGCAGGTGCAGTACGACGCGGAGACCGCCACCGGTGTTCAGGTGTCCCAGGTCAAGCAGGATGCCGAGGCAGCGGCCGCCGAAGCCCAGCGTGCTGCCGAGGAGGCGGCCCAGGCAGCGGTGCGCAGCTTCGCCGCGTCCATGGTGGTGATCGCGTCGAAGGTGAGCCGGCAGATCAGCGAGGGCGTGCGCCTGCACGCGGGCGGGGAGGCGTACGAGACGCTCGTCACCATCGACCGTCTCGTCCAGCAGCTGCTGCTCGTGGCGCAGAACTACGTGATTCTCGGCGGGGGGAAGCTGTCGAGGCGCTGGCCGGCCACCACCTTCACCAACGTGGTCCAGGCGGCGATGGGCCACCTGGAGGGGTTCGAGCGGATCAAGCACGAGGAATCCGATGTCGCCCTGACCAGCCGGGCAGTCGGGCCGGCCGTCCACACGATCGCGGTGCTCCTCGACAACGCGCTGAAGTACTCGCCCTCGTCGGCCTCCGTAGACGTGCGCCTGCTCAACGGGCACCACGGCCTCACGGTGCGAATCGACGACGCCGGCCTGCAGATGAACCGCGAGGCCGTCATGGCCGCCCGCCAGACCCTGAACGGTCAGAAGACCGCGCCGGTCACCCAGCACGGGGCCCACCCGCGCACCGGGTTCGCGGTGGCCGCGGTCCTGGCCCGCGAGTACGGCTTCAGCGTGGACCTGGAGGCCCCCAACCCCTACCGGGGAACCAGCGTCCAGATCTTCTTCCCCGGCCAGCTGCTCACCCACGTCCCCGAAGAGCAGGCCGCCAGCGCGCAGCCCGCCCCGCCGGTGCCCGCACCGACGACCACGTCCACCGGCCTGACCGTCCGCCAGCGCGGCGCGGCCCTCACACCGCGGCAGCCCGCCGCCAGCGCCGAGCACGCCCGGCCGGGCCGCGCGAGCGTGGTCGCCGCCTGGGCCACCGGCACCGAGCGCGCCCGCCAGAACCCTGACGCCCCCGAAGGAGCCTGATGTTCACCGACACGCACGCCAACACGCTCGGCTGGCTGCTCGACGAGCAGCTCGCCACCCTCGACGGAGTCCAGTGCGCCGTCCTGCTCACCACCGACGGCATGCTGCACTCCCGGACGTCCTCCATCGCTCACGACCAGGCCGAGCGACACGCGGCCATCGCCGCCAGCCTGCGCGGCGCCGCCCGCACCTACAGCGAGGAGTTCCGCGGCGGCGGGATGCGGCAGGTCCTGCTGGAGCTGCACGAGTACGTCTGCCTGATCACGCAGGCCGGCCCGAACGCGCTCCTCCTGGTGCAGACCACCGGCCCGGACGTCGATCTCGCCGCGATCGCCCACCAGTTGGGCGAGCTCGCGGTGAGCGTCGGCGACCGGATGGCCGTGGAGACCCGGACGCCGGTACGGGACGCGCAGGCCGCGGGGTGAGCGGGCCGCGGCGGGACCCGGACATGGTGCGGCCCTTCGTACGGACCGGAGGGCGTGACCGCCCCAGCCGGCCGGACGTGCGCCTGGAGTCCCTGGTTCTCGCCGCGACGGGCCCGGCCGACGGGCTGCGCCTGGACCACCGCCGGGTCCTGGCACTCACCCAAGGCGTACGGGGCGGCCTGGCGGTGGCCGACATCGCCGCCGCCCTTCAGCTCCCGCCGTCCACCGTCCTCATCCTCGTCAGCGACCTGATGGACAGCGGCCACCTGAGCAGCCCCGTCAACGCCCGCGACGACCAGCCCGACATCGACATCCTCAGGGAGGTGCTCCATGGTCTACGGACCAAGGTCTGAGATCCGCCCCACCACCGCGGTGCACTCCGCGAAGATCGTCGTCGCGGGCGGCTTCGGCGTGGGCAAGACCACCTTCGTCGGGTCCGTGTCCGAAGTGCCGCCCCTGCACATGGACGAGCCGCTCACCCAGGCCGGCGCCAAAGTGGACGACCTCGCCGGCGCCCCGGAGAAGAAGACGACCACCGTCGGCGTCGACTTCGGCCGCATCCACATCAGCGCGACTCGGGTGCTGTACCTGTTCGGGACTCCGGGCCAGACCCGGTTCCGGCCGCTGTGGCAGAGCCTGACCGAGGGCGCCCTGGGCGCCCTGGTCCTCGCCGACACGCGCAACCTCGACGCCTCCCACGAACACCTGACCCTCCTGGAAGAGCACGCCCTCCCCTACGCCGTGGCGATCAACCGGTTCGACGGCGCCCCCGCGCATCCGCCCGAGGAGATACGCCAGGCCCTCGCCCTGGACGTGGACACCCCGTTGACCGAATGCGACGCCCGGGTGGGCCGCTCCGGCTACCTGGCCCTGATCGAACTCGTCGCCTACCTGACCGACCGCCACCTCCGCCTCCTGGAGCGCCGCCCGTGACCACCGCCCCCGGTACCGCCCCGCCGCCGACCCGTATCGCGCTCTACGAGGCCGAGTTCGCCGCCGACCCGCACGCCGCCTACGCGGCGATGCGCCTGGCGTACGGGCCGCTCGTGCCCGTCGACCTGGCGCCCGGCGTGCCCGCGACCCTGGTCATCGGCTACGACCAGGCCCGCCGCATCCTCAACGACGATGTGCGCTTCCCCGCCGACCCCCGGGTGTGGGAGCAGGCGGTTCCCGACACCTGTCCCGTGCGGCCGATGATGGAGTACCGCCCCAACGCGCTGCGTTCGGCCGGCCCCGCGCACTCCCGCTACCGGGCGGCGAACGCCTCCGCCCTCGACGCCGTCGACCAGCACCGACTGCACTCCCTCGTCCAACGGGTCGTCGCCGAGACGATCGCCGAGTTCCGCCCTGTCGGCCGTGCCGATCTGCTGGCGCAGTTCGCGTGGCCGCTCGCGTTCCGGATCCTGAGCGCGCTGCTGGGCTGCCCGGACGAGCTCGGCCTGCGCATCGCGAACGGCATGGCCAAGATCTTCGACGGCGTGAACGCGGCGGCCGGCAACCAGATGCTGGCCCAGGCCGTGTCCGAGCTCGTCGCCCTGCGCCGAAGCCAGCCCGCCGAGGACATCACCTCCCGGCTCATCGCCGACCCGGCCCGGCTCGACGACACCGAGATGGCACACCAGCTCGTCACCCTGTACGGCGCCGGCATCGAACCCCTGACCAACCTGATCACCAACACCCTGTTGAAGATCCTCACCGACGAGGACTTCTCCGCGACCGTGCACTCCGCCGGCGCCTCCGTACGCGAAGTGCTGGACACCGTGCTCTACCGCGACCCGCCGCTGGCCAACTACTGCATCACCTACCCGCCGCAGCCCGTCCACCTCGACGGCATCCTGCTGCCCGCCCACCAGCCGGTCGTCATCTCCATGGCCGCGTGCAACAACGACCCCGCCCTGGACGGAGGCGGGTCCGGCGACCGGGCCCACCTGTCGTGGAGCACCGGCCCGCACGCCTGCCCGGCACGCTCCCTGGCCTACCTCATCGCCGAAACGGCCGTCACCGACCTGCTCGACGCGCTGCCCGAGATGGACCTCGACTGCCCTGCCGGCGAGCTGACCTGGCGCCCGGGCCCGTTCCACCGCGCGCTGACCCGACTCCCGGTCCGCTTCCCCGCTCCCGCCGCAGCCTGAAGGAGAAGTTCTCCCATGCCCCAGCCCGCCACCCCGATCGTCCTCGATCCCACCGGCGCCGACCACCACGGCGAGCACGAGCAGCTCCGCGGCCACGGCGCCGCGGTCCGCGTCGACATCCTCGGCGTGAACGCCTGGTCGATCACCGACCCCGCCCTGCTCAAGAGCCTGCTGAAGAACCCCGACGTCTCCAAGGACGCCCGCGCCCACTGGCCCGGCTACGAAGAGGCGATACAGACCTGGCCGCTCGCGCTGTGGGTCGCCGTCGAGAACATGTTCACCGCGTACGGCGACGACCACCGGCGGCTGCGCCGCATGATCGCCCCCGCCTTCTCCGCACGCCGCATCGACGCCCTGGCCCCCGTCGTCGAGACCATCGTGGAGGCGATCCTCGACGACCTCGAAGCGCTGCCCACCGGACAGAGCGTCGACCTGCGCGAGCACCTGGCCTACCCGCTTCCGATCACGGTCATCGGCCACCTCATGGGCGTCCCCGCTGACCAGCGTGCCCACTTCCGGGGCGTCGTCGACGGCGTCTTCGACACCACCCTCACCGCCGACCAGGCCGCCACCAACACCAAGGACCTGTACGAGGTCCTGGACCAGCTCATCGCCACCAAGCGTGCCGACCCCGGCGACGACATGACCTCCCTTCTCATCGCCACCCGCGACGACGACGGAGACGGGCGCGGCCTGTCCGACGCCGAACTCCGCGACACTCTCCTGCTGATGATCAGCGCCGGATACGAGACCACCGCCAACGTGATCGACCAGGCCATCAGCCTCCTGCTGACCCACCCCGAACAGCTCGACCAGATCCGCGCCGGCCACGCCGACTGGGCGGACGTCGTCGAGGAGACCCTGCGCCTGGAACCGGCCGTCAAGCACCTCCCGATGCGCTACGCCGTCAACGACATCGTGCTGCCCGACGGGCAGGCCATCGCCAAGGGCGAGGCGATCCTCGCCTCCTACGCGGCCGCGAACCGGCACCCGGACTGGCACGGCGAGACCGCCGACGCCTTCGACATCCGCCGACCCGCCAAGGACCACCTCGCCTTCGGGCACGGCGTGCACTTCTGCCTCGGCGCCCCGCTCGCCCGACTGGAGCTCGCCACCAGCCTGCGCAAGCTCTTCACCCGCTTCCCCCACCTCGAACTCGCCGTCCCCGCCGACCATCTCAAGCCGCTCAGCTCCCTGATCAGCAACGGCCACGAGCAGCTGCTCGTCCGTCTCCGCCCGTCCGCGGCCTGACCATCACCCGACCAGGAATCCAGATGACCACCACCGTCGCCGCCCCGATCACTCCGCTCACCCGGGCTCAGAAGCGGGTCGCCGCCCACCTCGTGTGCGGGCTCACCAACCCGGAGATCGCGGGCGAGGAACACCTGTCCGGCGACACGGTGAGCTCCCACGTCCGGGTGATGCGCGAGAGCCTGCACTGCCCTCCGCGCTCCTCCCGCGCGGTTCTCGCCCATGCCCTCCTCAGCCACCAGCAGGTGCCCCCGCCCCCGCCCTCGCTGCTGCGCCGCGCCTTCGAGCCGGACGCAGACGACCTACTGCTCATCCGCGCCATCGCCGAGCACTCCCGGCCGGACGACATCGCCCGCGCAGCGCGCATCCCGGCCGGCGAACTCCGCACCCGAACCGACGGACTCGTGCGCAGGGCGGGCGCCAGCAACGCCGCGCACCTCATCGGACTGGCCCACACCCACGCCATCCTCGGCGGCGAAGGATCCACCGCCGCCGAGCAGCCCCCGGCACAGCCCGCCGGAGCGGCGCGATGAACACCACCACCCCCGACACCACCGCCCCCGCCGGCACGGCGGCCGACCGCAACGGCCGGGCGACGTGGGCGTACGAGATGCGGCCGATCGTGACGGCCGCCGACCGCGAGGCGGCCGCCGCTCTCGTCCAGGACCGCGGCCTGTGGCTCGCCCGGCGCGGTCACGACGCACCCGCTCTCCACGTCGCCGCCTTCCGGGACCACCGTACGGAGGCGGTCGGCCTGTATGAGGACGACGACGGGGACGAAGTCCTCGTCGGCTGCCTCCTCCTGCACCGGGAGCCGGATCTGCGGTCGTGGGCCGTCGACGACCCGGCTCCGGCCCTGAAGGTCTCATTGGCCTACACCGCCCCTGGACGCACCGACCGGGTCGGCTGGCTGATGACGCTGTGGCTCGCCAACCACGCGGCCCGCACCGGCATCGACTGGGTGTACGCCGAGGCCCCGGGCCGGAGCACCGGGCCGGACGGAAGCGGCGGCCGGCTCCTGGGGTATCTGCGCGACCTCGGCTGGCACGTCCTCGGCTCCGGTCGTACCCCGGACGGTCACCGGGTCGCGCGGATCCGCCTGCCTGCCGCTGCCTCGCCCGGTCTGGCTGCGCTGATCCACTCCACTGTCCCCGCCGTGACGCGACGCGGGCCCGAGGAGGACAGCGAGCGATGAGCACACTCACCCAGGCTCCCGTTCTCGTGCCGCCCCCAGGCCGCGTCCTGCCACCGCGAGCGCGGGCGCTCCGCCCGGCCCCGGCCGCGGCCCCGCCGCTGAAGGACCCTCACGCACTCGCCGCCTGGCGGGACAACATCAACCGGACTGCCCTCGCGCGCTCCGGCGAGACCCTCTCCGTTGTGCTGTACGCGCTGACCGGACCCGGCGAAGACCCGCACACCGACCTCGCCGCCGCCCAGCACTACGCCGAACGGCACCGGCTTCTCGTCGTGGACCGGATCGTCGACACCCTGGCCCGCGACGACCAGGCGAGCACCGACCAGCCGGAGCTCCGGCGCGGATACGCCCACACCGTGCACCTCTTGGGCGACCCGGCCTCCCCCGTGCGCGGGCTCGTCACTACCAGCCAGACCGCGGTCACCCGCGTCGGCCGCCTCTACGAAGCCCAGCTGGACAGGTACGCCGCACTCCGCGCCGCCCTCTTCCTCGTCCGTGCCGAGACCGAGATCTCAGCGATGCCGTCAACCACCCTCCTCCCTCATCCCCAGACCCTCGGAGGCGCACTGTGACCACGGCCTCCGACACCACCGCCAACCCGGCGGCACCGGCCGGCAGCCCGACCGCCCGGCAGGCCTTAGCCGCGCTCCTGGTCGGTGAGGGCACCAGCTACGCGGGGACCGCCGTCCACCAGGTGGCGCTGCCCGCCCTCGCCGTCCTCCAACTCCAGGCCACCCCCGGCCAGATCGCGCTCCTGGCCTTCGCCGCGAAGCTCCCGGCGCTGGTCGTCTCGCTGCCGGCGGGCGTCGTTCTGGACCGGTACCCGATACGCACCGTGCTGCTCGTCACCGACCTCGCCGCGGCCACCGTCGTCCTGGCGATACCCGCCGGTGCCGTTCTCGGCCAGATCACGATGCCCGCCCTCTACGCCGTGGCCCTCACCCTGGGCACCCTCTCCGTCCTCCACAGCGCCGCCGCGATGGCGGCACTGCCCCGCCTCGCCGGACCCGGGCAGCTGCACCAGGCCCATGCACGGCTCACCGCGGCGATCACCGTCGCCGGAACCGCCGGGGCAGCGCTGGGGACCCTGCTCGTCGCGGCAGCCGGGCCCGCCCGGGCGATCCTTGCGAACGCGGCGTCCTTCCTCGTCTCCGCGTGGTGCGCGACCCGCACCCGCGTCCTGCCCATCCCCACGGCACGGGGCAAGAAGCCGCCGATGGCCGGCGAGATCCGCGACGGCCTCCTCCACAGCGCCCGCCACCCCCTGCTGAGCCCCCTGCTCCTGGCCTTGGCCGGTACCGGCTTCGGCACCGGTCTAACCAGCACGTACCTGGCGTACTACCTGCTCACCACGGCGCACGTCGGCGCGACAGGCCTCGGCATGATCATGGCGGCGAGCAGCTTCGGGGGCCTTACCGGAGCACTGCTCGCGCCCCGCCTCGTCCGCCACCACGGCCCGGGCGTCGTGCTCAGCATCGGATTGACGGTCTACGCCCTCACCCACGCGGCACCACTCATCGCCGGGCCTGGACTCGTGTGGCTGGTGGCCCTCGCCGCCGCCGGGTGCGCGCAGCACGCCGCGGCGTGTGCCGTGGGCACCACTCAGCGCTCCGTGCAGCAGTCCGTCAGCCCGCCCCATCTCGGGTCCCGGACCTTGCAGACCTCCTTCTGGGTCATCGCCGGCAGTGAGACCCTCGCCGCCCTCGCCGCCGGTCCCCTGGCCTCTCTCACCAGCGTGCCCACCACCATGCTGACCGGCCTCGTCCTGCTGGTCCTGTCGTCCTCGGTGCTGTGGCGCTCGCCCGTAGGCCGCCTGACCGTCATGCCCACGCCCGTGAACGCGAGGACCGGCTGACCCTCCAAGCTGCTCGCGGCACCGGGCCGCGGCCGCCCGTGCGCGGCGAGGCCGAGATCTGACCACCCACCGGACACGACGAAAGGCTTCTCGGTGATGACCGAGCCGACCCCCGGGCCCCCGCGCCCGCCCGCGGCGGTGACCAACACGATCGCGGACTCCGGTCTCCACACGGCCATTCAGGCCGGCACGATCGGCTCGGTCCATCTCCACCAGCCCCAGCATGTCCTGCCCGTCCCCCGCCAGGTGCGGCCGGTCCCGGCTTCGTGGACCGATCGCGAGCGGGAACTGACCGGGATCACCGCGTGGATCACGGCGCAGCCCGACTACGTCGTACCGATCGTCCTCATCCACGGGCCCATCGGTGTCGGTAAGACGTCCTTCGCGGAGCGGCTGGTCCACAGCCTGACCAGCCGCTACCCCGGCGGCCAGCTCCATGCCGACCTCGGGGGCGCGGGAGGGCCGGCCCGCGTGAGCGACGTCCTGGGCCGCCTCTTGCGCGCCGTTCAGCCCGGTCCGCTGCCCGCCGGCGGCGACGAGCTTGCCAGCTGGTGGAGGTCGGCGACTGCCGCCCGGTCACCGGTCTGCCTGCTGCTGGACGGCGTCACCCACGCCGACCAGATCCGTGCCCTGACGCCCGGCGGTGCGGGCCACCTCGTAGTGGCCACCAGCAGCCGTCCGCTCCCGGAACTCTCCGCCGAGGGCGCAGCCCTCCTCGCCCTCGGCCCGTTCGACCACGGCGCCGCCCGCGCCTACCTGTCCCGCTGCCTGGGCCCCGACCGGCTCCACCAGGAGCCTGAGGCGGTCACCAGGCTCATCGCCCTCACCGCCGGCCTGCCCGCAGGCCTCGCCCTGAGCGTCACCCAGCTCACCCGCAACCCCACCCGCCCCCTGTCCGCAGTCGTCGGTGCCCTCGACGCCAGCCGGGCCCGAACCGCCGCCACCAGCCCTGGAGCCCTCGTGTCCGCCGCGCTCGACACCGCGTACTCCGACCTCGACCGCACCGCCGCCCGCCTCTACCGCAAGGCCGGGCTCCTGCCCGGGGACACGATCGACGCCCACCTCGCCGCCGCCATCACCGAGCGGAGCCCCGCCGAAGCCGGTGCCGACCTCGCGGACCTCGCCGCCTCGGGTCTGCTCGTCCGGGACGCCGACCACCCCGTCCGCGGACCGGTCTTCCGGTACTCGGGCCCCGCCTTGGCCCACGCTCGCGAGCACGCGGCCCGGGAGGAGACCGACGGCGCCGACACCGAGGCTCGAGTCCGCGCCGCCGACTGGTACCTCGCGACCGCGACCGCGGCCGAGCGGCTGCTGACCCCCAGCCACCGGCGCCTCGCCCGCACGTACGTCTACGCCCCTCAGCACTCCGCGGAGTTTGCCGACCGGCGGGCCGCCCTGACCTGGCTCGACGCCCAGTCCGCCGACCTGATGGCCACCATCCGCTCGGCGTACGCCGCCGGCCGGTACGGGGCGGTGTGGCAGCTCGTCCACGCCATGTGGCCCTGGTGGCGCGCCGCCAGGGTGTACGGCCTGTGGATCGAGGCACACCAACTGGGCCTGGAAGCCGCCCACCTCTACAACGACGCTGTCGCCGAGCAGGAGATGCGCAACACCCTCGGCGTCGGGCTGCGCGGAGTCCACCGTTTCGACGAAGCGATCGGGTGCTTCGCCGACGTACTCACCGCAGCCCGCGGCCGCGAGGACACCAGGGGCGAGGCGCAGGCACTCCACGAGCTCGGCGCGACCACCTACGAGGCCGGCCGGCCCGAGGAAGCCGTCGGCTACCTGGAGCAGGCCCGCACCCTGCGCGAGCGCCGAGAAGACCGCCGCGGCGTCGCCCTCACCGACGTCCTCCTCGCCCAGGTCCACCTCAGCCGCGGCAACGCCTCGACGGCCATCGACGTCCTCGCCTCCGCACGCGCCACCCTCATCGAGGTCGCCGACCCGCACGACGCGGCCCGCGCCCTTGCCTGGCTCGGCCGAGCGCACTCCCTGGCCGGCCACCATGAGGAAGCCGACCAGGCGGGGCGGCAGGCACACGAAGAGTTCATCGAACACGGCGCCCGGCAGTGGACCGCACACAGCCTGGAGATGCTCGGCCAGAGCGCGGCGGCTGCCGGGCGGGCGGAGGACGCGGTCTCCCTCTACACCGAGGCGCTGGAGCAGTACGGCCACTTCAGCGCCTTTGACGCGAGGCGGGTCCAGCAACGGCTGGAGGCGGCGCTGTGAACTACGACATCAACAGGTCGGAATGGAACGGGTTTCGGTCATCCTGCGCGGTGAATGCTGTGGAGTCCCCCCATCCGCCCCGCCTGCGTAGTGATCTCACTACACTCCGAAACCGCCGGGCGGGGTCCTTTGCCCAGGGCTCTGACCGCCACGCCTCCGCAGATACCGCCGACGCGATCGGGCCCTGCCCGGAAACGCGTCGGACGTCGAGCTCGGAGGAACCGCTGCAACGGCGGATCCGCTTGGGGAGCCGGTCGTCCGCCATCCGGCATCGCCCCAGCGACGTGGGCCACAGACTCCCGGGCCTCTCCTGGCCCGGGTCGTGCACCATCGACCACTGCCCCCAAGGAGGCACCGCATGACCATCCAGTTGGAGAACCCGGTCGCGCTCGCGCAGTCCGACGGCGACGCCGCGGAGGACACGGATCCGTTCGGCCTCGACATCACCTTCATCGAGGGGACGCCGGCGACCGAGACGGTCCTGATGTGCAGCACCGGCGACACCTGCGGCAGTTCCTGCCCGAGCGCCTGCGTCACCTCGTAACAGCCCAAGGCGACGCGCCAGTGCGGGCCGGACGGGAGCCATCTCGTCCGGCCCGTGCCCCCGCCAACGAGAACGGAGTGGTGATGACACGCAAACGACCTCGCCTGTACCAGAGCATCGGGCACGGGATGCTGCGTGCCGCGGTGCACACCGCCGAGCCGGCCATGGCTCCGTGGCCGGACCGCTCGGCGTCGCTCGAAGCCTGGCGTGCGTGGCTGGGCACCGTGTGGGCCGATGACGCGTTTCAGCGGGCTGTCACCAGCGCCAGCCAGGACCTGGCCGACCAGGTCCAGGCCATCCTCGACGGCTGGTCGCCGAAGCCCCGCCGCGTGCGCCGAGCAGCTCTGGCCGTCGCCCGGTACGCGATCCGGTACGCGCGCCGGTCCACGCCGTACGGTCTCTTCGCGGGGGTCGCCGTGGTCACGTTCGGGGACTCGCCGGAGGTCCGTTTCGGAGACCGGCACGAGGTCGTCACCCGCCCTGATCCGGTCGTGCTTGATGACGCGATCAGCGCTTGGGAGACGGACCCGGCGCGGATGGCCGACATCGACGTGTGCGTCCACCCCCTCGCCCGGCAGCACGACGGACACGTCCGCGTGCCGTCCGAAGGAGATGCGGAGTTCCGCCTCGCGCTGAACAGCCCCGCGCTCAGGTTCGTCCTCGATGCCGCCCGCGCCCCCGTCCGCTATTCCGCCCTGGTGGACAAACTCGCCGCCGAGTTCCCCACCGCTCCTGCCGCTGCCCGCACCCAGCTCCTCGGAGAGCTCCTTCGCGTGCGGCTGCTGCGGTCGTCCCTGCGCGCTCCCGCCACCGTCGTCAACCCCGCAGAGGCCCTGCCGCATGCCCTGCGAGCGCAGGTGCGCGACCGTACGACGGCCGCTGATCTGCGACTCGATGCCACGGTGCGGCTACCTAAGGAGGTCCTGATCGAGGCCGAGACGGCCGCGACCGTGTTGGCCCGTCTCGCCACGCACCCGAACGGCACACCGCCCTGGCGCCACTGGGTGGAGCAGTTCACCGACCGGTACGGCGAGAACACCCCCGTGCCCGTGGAGACGGCGACCGACCCCGAGCAGGGCATCGGCTTTCCGGACGGCTTCGTCAAGGCGTCCGAGCCGCCCCGCCCGATGGCCCGTCGCGACCGGCTGCTGCTGGAACTCGCAGGCACCGCGGCCGTGACAGGTGCCCGCTCCGTGCCCCTGACCGGCGCGATGATCGAGGAGCTGGAGGCCGCGAGCGAGAAGCCCCGGCTCACCGCGCCCCACCTCGAACTCGCCGCCCAGATCCACGCGCCCTCTGCCGACGCTCTCAGGCAGGGCAACTTCCGCCTCCAGGTGGCCACCGTCTCCCGTTCGGCCGGTTCGATGACGGGGCGGTTCTGGCATCTGCTCCCGGAGGCCGGCACGGCACACGCGGCCCTGCCGACGATCGAGCCCGAAGCTGAGATCGTCCAGCTCTCCTTCCACGCCGGGCGCGTCCCGGCCGACTTACTCACCCGCGCCCCGCGCGTGCTCCCCCGGATCGTCAGCGTCGGCGAGTTCCGGCAGGCGGGCGACGGCGTGCTGTTCCCCGCCGACCTCGCGGTCAGCATCCAGGGCGGCCGTCCCGTTCTCGTGGAGATCACCACAGGCACCCGGTTGGAGCTGCTGGCCCCGACCGCCATCAACTTCCTCTGGAACAACTACACCCCGCCGATGGCCCGGTTCCTCGGCGAGATCAGCCGGGCCACCGCACCGCAGGTGACCTGGTTCGACTGGGGGGCGGCCTGGACCCTGCCCTTCACCCCTGCCCTCACCTACCGGCGCACCATCCTCACCGCCGCACGGTGGAAGGTCCGCGCCCGGGACCTGCCCGCCCGGACCGCGACCCTCACGGAGTGGTCCGAACAACTGCACGCCTGGCGTGCCCGGTTCCGAGTGCCCGACCGCGTGCTCCTGGCCGAGGACGACCAGCAACTTCCTCTGGACCTCAGTCAGGACATGCACCTGGACCTGCTGCGCGCCCACCTGGACGCCAGCCGCACCGGCGTCGCCACCCTGCACGACGCGCCCCCGGCCGACGCCGACAACTGGATCGGCCGGGCCCACAGTCTCGTCCTGCCCCTGGCGGCCCGCGCATGACGGCCACGACGGTTCCGACCCGCACGCAGGACCTGGCCGAGGGCCCGCTCGGGATCGCACTCCTGGACATCGAGCGAGGAGACCTGGGCGCCGCCCGCCGCCACCTCACGGCGGCTGTCGCGCACGGGGTGAGCACCGGCTCCAACGCCAGCCTGTTCCACGGCGCCCCCGCGCTGGAGCTCGTCCTCGCACGGGCCGGCCGGGCCGGAGGCGAGGTCCGCGAGGCCGTCGACCGCGTCGTGACCGCACGCCTGGCCGCCGCACGGCGACGGCAAGCGTCCGGTGCCCTGCCGGACCCCGCGGAATGGGACCACATCCGAGGCATGGCCGGACTGGGCGCTCTCCTCCTGACCCGCCCGACCCTCTCGCCACTGCTGACGCAAGTGCTGGCCTATCTCGTTTTCCTGTCCCGTCCGGTGCGCGCAGACGGGCGGGAACTGCCCGGCTGGTGGGCGGCAGCCGGCCCCGGCGGCGAGGAGATGGCGGGCGGACACGGCAACAACGGCATGGCGCACGGCGTCGCCGGACCGCTGGCAGTCCTCTCCCTCGCGGCCCGGCAGGGTGTCCTCGTGCCGGGCCAGCATGGGGCGATCGAGGTATTCGCCCACTGGCTGGACCAGTACGGCGGCCACTACTGGACCACCCGCACCCACCTCGACGCCGCCGAGCCCCCCGCGCCCGCGCCCGGCCGTCCGTCCTGGTGCTACGGACTGCCCGGCATCGCCCGTGCCCAGCAGCTCGCTGCGCTCGCCCTGGGCGACACGGCCCGGCGCCAGCACGCCGAAGACACCCTCGTCCGCACGCTCACCGACTCGGCCCTCCTCGCCCGGATCACCGACGCCACCCTGTGCCACGGCTGGGCCGGCCTGACCGTCCTCACCCGCGCCGTCGCCGCCGACAGCCCGGTCCCCGACCGCTTCGCCCCGCTGGTCGGCGACCTCGCCCAGCGCCTGGCCGACGGCCTGGACCAATTGCCCAAGCCCGGCTTCATGGAGGGCCGCAGCGGCGCGCACCTCGCCCTCGGCGAGACGAACACCACCAACTGGACCAGCGCGCTGCTGATCACCTGACCGTTACCGACCTCGCTGACAAGGAGCGCCCGCGCCCATGGGATTCGACGACGAGCACCTTCCGATCACCCGCGACACGGGATGGTGGCACGCCAGCCTGACCTGCCCCGGAGGGGCGATCAGCGCCAGCACCGCCCAGGCCCTGGCGGCCGCGCTGACCGACCAGCGCTTCCACTTCCTGCGCAAGGACTCCGGGCTGCGCCTGCGCACCGAACACCCCGCCGCGGCCCTGCTGGACCGCCTCGTCACCGAGAAGCAGATCACCGGCTGGGTGGGCGGGATCTACGAACCGGAGACCGAAGCCTTCGGCGGCCCGGAGGGCATGGACGTGGCGCATGACGTGTTCTGCGCCGACAGCCGCAGCGCCCTTCCCGAGACCGGCAGTTCCGGCAGGCGGGAGCGCTGCGTGATGCTGCTGGCCACGATGTTCCGCGAAGCCGGCCTGGACCCCTTCGAGGCCGGGGACATCTGGTCCCAGTTCGCCGCCCTGCGCCCCGCCGTCACCCCGCCCTCCGGGCCCGCGCTCGACCGGGCCGTGGCGGCCATGCGACGCCTCATCAACGCCGACGCCGCCCGCCGCCCGGACGCCGAGGAGGGCTGGACCGACCGTGTCGACGCCTTCGCGGACGCCGGCCGGCGTCTGCGCCGGCTCGCCGCCGATGGGCACCTGATACGCGGCCTACGCGCCGTCCTCGCCCATCACGCGATCTTCGCGTTCAACCGCGCCGGGGTGCCTGTCGCCGAACAGGCCGCCACAGCGTGGCTTGGCCGCCAAGTCGCCTTCTCCACAACCGCGGACACCCCTGTGTCTACCCACCGGTCCGCTCCGGCGGACCCTAACCTCCCTCGAATGGAGACCACCGTGACACCCGTCACCGACCCCACCGAACCGCGCGAGACCCTGGCGACCCGCCTGACGGAGAGCGGGCACCTGCGCACCCCGGCCGTCATCGACGCCTTCCGCGCCACCGACCGCCACGCGTTCCTCCCCGGCGTCGACCTCGAGTCCGCGTACAAGGAGGACGCGGTGCCCATCAAGCACGATGAGGACGGCGAGATGATCTCCTGCATCTCCGCGCCCTCGATCGTCGCCACCCAGCTCGAACAGCTCGACGCCCGGCCCGGCCACAACATCCTGGAGGCCGGCGCTGCGACCGGCTACAACGCCGCCCTCCTGGGCAACCTCGTCGGCCCCGGCGGGCAGGTGTGGACCCTCGACGTCGACCAGGACCTCGTCGACGGCGCGAACGGGAACCTCGCCAAGGCCGGCGTCACCAACGTCACCGCAGTCCTGGCCGACGGAGCCGCGGGACTTCCCGAGCACGCCCCCTACGACCGCATCCAGTTCACCGTCGGCGCCGGCGACATCCCCGCCAAGCTCCTCGACCAGCTCGCACCCGGCGGCCGCCTGATCCTGCCCATGCGGATCCGCGGCAGCATCAGCCGCTCCTTCGCCTTCGAACGCGACGGGGACACCTGGAAGACCGTCTCCTGCGAGATGTGCACATTCGTCCCCCTGCGCAAGGGCGTTTGCGACGACATCTACACCCTCGTGCCCATGGCCGGCGAAGGCAACGTCCGCCTGGAGACCTTCAGCGAGCAGCACGTGGACCGCGACGCGCTCCGCACCGTCCTGGACACCCCGCAGACGAAGATCTTCACCGGCGTCAAGCTCCGCCAGGGCGACCCCTTCGAGTGGATGTACCTGTACCTGGCCTGCGCGCTGCCCAACGGCCTGTCCCGCATGCCCGGCGCCCGCCCGGGCTTCAGCCCGCACTTCGGCTGGGGCTCCATGGCCGCCCTCGACGGCGGCTCCCTCGCCTACATGACCATCCGCGAAGGCGAGGACGACGCCGGCCGCTTCTGGGAGGTCGGCATCATCGGCCACGGCCCCCACGGCGCCGACCTCGCCGAGCGGGTCGTCACCGAGATCCGCACCTGGGACGAGGGCTGGGGCAACACCGCCCCCGAGCCCGGCTTCCGCATGGCCGTCGGTGACGCCCGCGACCAGCTGACCGCCGCCGACCCCCGCTTCGTCATCGACAAGACCTACAGCCGACTGATCGTCGACTGGCCGCGCAAGGGCTGAACCGATGATCCCCGCGATAGCCAGCCGCATCCCCCTGGTCAAGCGCCCCAAGGCGCCCGCGCTCCCTCTGGACGAGCGCATCACCCACCTCACCGGGCTGACCGTCGCACCCGCAGGCGCGAGCCACCACGACCTGGTGGCCCGCGCCTGCGGGGTCCTCAACTACGCCGCGCTCATCGCCTCCGACGCCGGAATGCCCGACCTGGCAGCCGACCTGTGCTGGAGACAGCACAAGGTCTTCGCCGACGCCGGCAGCCTGACCGGCGACATCGCCGTCATGTCGCTGATGCCCCTGATCAACATCTCCAGGCTCCTGACCCGGGAGGGCGACGGCCACGCCGCCTACGACGTACTCACCCGCCTCTACGAGGCCGCCAAGAAGCGCGGCACCGCCGAGATCCACGGCCGTGACATCGACCTGTCGGCCCTGATCAGCACCGACGCAGACCACCGCAAGATCGGCCAAGAGCTGTGGGTCACCCTGCTCGTCGACGGCGCCCGGGCTCTGGCGCGCATCGGCCGCTGGACCGAGGCCGCCGAGGCCATGTCCGCACACCGCGGCATCGGCAACCGCCTCCTCGACGGACGCCAGATCATGATCATGTCGCTCATCGAACGCGATCTCCACGAGCAGGCGCGCTCCATGATCGACTCCACCGTTCCCACGGAACCATGGGAGAACGCCATCGCCGCCCTCCTGCGTATCCACTGCCACCCCGAGGGCGGATCCGTGCCGCAGCAGGAGTTGGATTCCGCGCTCCAGGAGGTCTTCACGGTGATGGCCCAGCCCGATCCTGCGACTGCGGCCTTCCAGACTCGCGTCGGACTCGCCGCGCTCGATCTCCTCCGTGATCGAACCAGCCCCCACTCGGCCCAACTGCGCCGTGCGGTAGTCGACGTGGCCGCCCTCGACGCGTACGCCGCCCGGGACGTCCTGAACATCGAGACGGAAGCCCCCTGCCTCACCCGCGAGCAGAAGCAGAATCTCGACACCGTACTCACGGCCGCAGGGTTGGGTGCGGGCGATCTCCCGCCACCACACATGCAGGCCGTTGTCGAAGCCGTGGACAAGGCCGAGGTCGACCTTCGCAGCCTTCTGTAATTACCCGTATGACGCACCCTGCCGCACGCAGCAGGAAGCCGCCCAGGATCAACCGCATCGCGCCCGCATCCCGCAGGGCCCCCGTCCCTCACCGACCCCGGGAGCTGAGCGGGGCACCACCCGTAACTGAAGGAGTCAGCCGTCGTGGTGACCGTAGGTACCGAGCACCTCTTCGTCGGGCTCGCCCCGGAAGATCACATGCCAGTGCAGGTGCTTGGACTCCTGGTACAGCCCCAGGTTTGTGACGACCGAGCACGATCCGTGCTCCGCTTCGACCTGAGCGGCCACCTTGCGCACCAGGCCGACGACGTCGGTCAGCAGGCCCTTGTCAGCGTCGCCCAGATCGGTCAGCGACGGCACGTGCTCCTTCGGGATCACCACGATGTGCACGGGATAGGACGGGCGGGTGTGGTGGAAGGCGAGTGCGCGGTCCGTCTCCGCAACCTTCTCGACCGTCACCAGGCCGGACAGCGCCTGATGGCAGTAGAAGTCGGAGACGTCGGCACCAGTCTTCACTGTCAGTCACTCTCCGTGATCCATGGGAGGGCCCGGCCGCTGGGTCTCCAGACCGTTCCCCGGAGCTGCCCAGGTACTGGCCGAGGCGCGAGGAGCACGAGGAAGCCGCCCCAGGCACCACACATTTGCCGCCATTTGGCGACCGCATCGGCCTCAATCCCGACAATCACCTGATCGAGTGATCCGGTGCGGGAGACCACCGGTACTCGCAGCGATTCCGGCATCAGGCGGTGCCGCCCTCGAAGGGACCGCCGGCGTTTCGGCCAACACCCTTCCCCCGCACTCCTGTTGCGGGAGGCGGGTCGATGCATCCGCCACGTTCCGACACGCGCCCGTCCCGGGATACCGGGAGCGGCTTGAACACACCAGTTCGATATCGCGGGTGGCTCGTTGAACCTCACGACCACGCCGGACGACCTTCTAGGGGGACCACGTTGACCTCGGCCGTCACGAACGAGCAGCAGGACACCGCGCCGCCTCCACCGCCTCCCGCGGAGATCACCTACAGCGGTCAGTACTCCGTTAATCCGCTCGCCGAGGTGTCCTTCCGACGGATGTGCGCGCAGATCCCTGCCGTCCTGGGCCGAATCGCCCGGCTGTCATGGCGAACCGACCGGCGGGCCGTGCAGCTCCTGCTCGGCTGCCAGGTGGTCACGGGTGTCTCAGCCGCCGTACTGCTGGCCGCCACGGCCCGCGCCATGGCGCCGGTACTCGGAGACGGCACCGCCGGCGAGCGGCTGCGCGGCGCCCTGCCGGCACTGTTGGTGGTGGCGCTCGCCGCCGCGCTGGCACGCGCGGCGGGGGCGGTCGCCGCGTACGCCGAGCGGCGGATCACTCCACGGTTGACCACGGAGACGGACACCGCGCTGGTGGAGGCAGTGTGCCGGGTGGAGGCCTCGGCCTACGCGGAGGACGGCTTCTCGGACCGGCATGAAGCGGCCGAGATGGGGGTGATCCGCACGCACGTCATGGTGACCGACGCGCAGCGGTTCCTTTCCGCGCTGATCCGCATGGTCACCGCCGGCAGCGTGCTGTCGGTGCTGAACCCGTGGATGCTGCCGCCGCTCCTCCTCGCGGTGCTGCCGGCCGGTGTTGGCGCCGTGCTGTCTGCCCGGGTCGACTACGAAATCCACTACGCAAACATCGCCGACCGCAACGTGCGCGGCATGATGCGCTGGTGGGCGACCGAGTCGAAGTACGGCGACGAGGTCCGCGCCAACTCGATGACGGACTACCTCATCTACTGGTACCGGGCCCTGTCCGACCGGTGCGACCGGCGCACGCTGGCCGCCGCGCCGCGCACCCTGCGGATCGCCCTGCTCTCCGCACTGGCCGGCGGTGTCTTCCTCGTCGCGACCTGGGGTGCGCTGGCATGGCTGGCGGTCTCCGGCCGGATCGAGCTCGCGGTCGCGGCAACGGCGGTCATCGCCGTACAGACCACGCTCGCGGCACTGTCCCAGGTCGTCGTCAACGGCGCCGCGGTCTTCCACACCAGCCTGTACCTCAGCGACATGCAGGCCTTCCTCGACGACGCCGCCGCCCGCGCCCCCAAGCGCGGCCCCCACGCGCATGCCGCGCCGACGGAGGAGATCCGGCTCGAGGAGGTCGTCTACCAGTACCCGGGCAAGGACAAGCCCGCCGTGGACGGTGTCTCCCTCACCCTGGAGCGCGGGCAGATCCTCGCGATCGTCGGAGCGAACGGCTCAGGCAAGTCCACACTCACCCGGCTGCTGACAGGGATCTACCTGCCCGACAAGGGCAAGGTCACGTGGAACGGCACCGACCTCGCCGAGATGGACCCCGCCACGGTGTGGGCGAACACCGGCCTGGTGCCGCAGATCTTCGCCCAGTGGCCGCTGCGGGTCCGCGAGAACGTCACCCTCGGCCAGCCCCGCACCCATGACGACGCCCCCGTGTGGGAGGCCGTCGACGCGGTCGGTCTGCGCGAGGCCGTCGAGGACCTCCCTGCGGGCCTGGACACGCTCCTGGCCCGGGACGTCTTCGGTGGCTCTGAGCTCTCCGGCGGACAGTGGCAGCGCGTGGCGTGTTCGAGGGCCCTGTATCGGCGCCCCGGGCTGCTGATCCTGGACGAGCCCACCTCGCAGATGGACCCGCGCGGCGAGCACCAGATCTTCGAGCAGATCAAGGCGATCGCCGCCGACCGCATCACGATCGTGGTCACGCATCGCCTGGAGAACACACGGATCGCCGACCACATCATCGTGATGGAGCACGGCCGGATCACCGAGCAGGGCCGGTACGACGACCTTGTCCACGCAGGCGGGACCTTCGCCGAACTCCTGGACCTGTCGCAAGACCGCTGATCCGCTTCTCCCCTCGTCCCGTCCCTCCCCGGCGGGACGGGACCCGTCAAGGAGGACCCGTGCCACGATCTCTTGCCGCTGCCTTCGCCTCCCGATCTTCGTATGCTGCGCACCCGAGCGCGAGGTGCACGGCGTGAGGCAGACGAAACCCCTGCCCATCGCCGTGCGACGCTGGGCGGAGCAGCGAACCGGGCCGGTCGTTGCCGTACGCGACGCCTCGCACGACTGGCACCGCTCCCGCGTGTGGGAGCTGACCGGGGACCGCGGGGCCCGCTGGTACGTGAAGGTCGCGCCCTCGGTGAAGTTCTTCACCCGTGAGACGAAGGCGTACCGAGGCGTTGTTCCTGCGCTCGGGCACAGCCGGGCACCCCATCTCCTCGACAGCCGCGCGGACGACTTGGCCTTGCTCCTCACCGTGGCGCCCGGTGCTCCGGCGCCTGGCATGGCCCTGACCTCCGCTGAGTGGCGCGCGGTCCACGCGCAGGCCGGCATGCTGAGTGCCCGGCTCCACGACGCCGGTGCACTCGATACCCGCGACCGGGCGGAGGCCGAAGCGTCGTTGGCTGCAGCGGCCGATGGTGCGGAGAAGTACCTGGGCCGCGCCGGGGACCGGCTCACCGGGGACGAGCAGCAGCTGGTCCGCGACTACGCGACCCGGCTCCGCCGCGTCGGACCGGTGCCGCTCGGCTCCATCCACGGCGACAACCAACCGCGGAATTGGCTGTGGTCTACGCAGGGCCTCGCGCTCGTCGACTTCGAGCGCACCCGGCCGGCCGCCCGCGTACAGGACTTCGTCATTCTCGCCGTCACCGAGTGGCTCGACCACCCCGACCGCGAGCAGGCCTTCCTCCACTCGTACGGGCGAGCACTTACTGGCGCCGAACGGCACGCGCTGCGCTGCCTGACCGCGCTGGACGCGGTCAACTGCCTGGCGTGGGGCCCGGACAACGGCAACCCCGAAGTCACCGCCCGAGGCCGGCGGACCCTGGACCGGCTCATGAAGGAGGACCGGCCGTGAGCGACGTCCACCGAAGCATCACGCACGTCATGGTCCTGCTCCAGCATCCAGCGGACGGCCGGGTCCTCACCGTCCGGCATCAGAAGCACTCGTGGCACTCCCCCGGGCTGCTCACCATCGTCGGCGGCCGGCTCGAAGCCGGCGAGTTCTTCGACGAGGGCGCCGCGCGCGAGCTCGCCGAGGAGACCGGCATCGTGATCACTCCGGAACGGCTGGAGTTCAGCCAACTGGTCCACCTGCACGCCGCGGACGGCGAGCTGGTCACCGGCGTGGTGTTCCTGGCGTCGGAGTGGGAGGGGAAGCCGTACAACCGGGAGCCGGGTACCCACAGTGAGCTGGTCTGGGCCAATCCCGCCAGCCCGCCCGACGACTGCCATCCCTTCACCTACGAGGTCCTGCGCCACTTCGCCGCCGGAGTTCGGTACGCCAACGTCGTCGCCCCGGAACTGACCGGCGGAGGTGAGTCTCCGTGACGGTTGCAGCCCGGGCTGGGAAGGCCACCGCTTGGTCGAGGCCCGCCTTCCGGTACCTGCTCGGCAGCGAGGCCGTGACCCTGTCCGGGTCGGCGGTGAGCACCGTCGCCCTGCCTGCGCTGGCCGTGCTGGAGCTGCGGGCGTCCACCACCGAGGTCGCCGTGCTCGCGTTCCTCGGCCAGCTCCCGAACGCGTTCGCGCTGTGGGCCGGGGCGCTGTCCGACCTGCACCCCAGGCGGCCTCAGCTGATCGCCTCGGATCTGGCGGCGGCCGGTGCGCTGGTGACGATCCCGGCCGCCGCGCTGGCCGGTGCGCTCACCGTCGGGCAGCTGTGCGCGGTCGCGGTCGTGCTCGGGGCGGCCAAGGTGGTGCACGACGCCGCGGCGATCAGCCTCCTGCCGGCCCTCGTCGATCCGGATCAGCTCCACGACGCGAACTCGAAGATCGGCGCGGCGTCCTCGGTGGCCGACAGCGTCGGCACCAATCTCGGTGCCGCCCTGGTCGGCGCTGTCGGCCCCGCCCGCTCGGTCTTCGCCGACGCCCTGTCCTTCCTCGTCTCCGCAGTACTGCTGTGGCGCATGCGCGTCCCCGAGACCGCCACCGCGCCGGACGCGGCGCGCACGGGCCTGGTGCGGGACATCGCCGACGGCGTGCGCTACGTGGCCCGGCAGCCCACGATCCGCACGGTGATCGCCGCCCTGTCGACCTTGTCCTTCGGCTTGGCGATCATGAACACCTACTGGGCGTACTACCTTCTGGCCCGGCTGGAAGCGTCCCCGTCCGCGTTCGGCGTGATCATGGGTGTGGGCGGTGCCGGTGGCGTGGCCGGTGCGCTGCTCGCGCCGAGGATCGCCGCCCGGATCGGCATCGGCCCCACGATCATCGTGGGGTTCGCGGTCAGCCCCCTCGCTCAGGTGCCCCTGCTGTGCGCCGGACCCGGACTGCGGTGGCAGATCGTCCTGGCCATCACGCTGACGGTGCAGTTGTTCTGGGCGGCGGCGTCGGGGACCAGCCAGCGTTCCCTACGCCAAGCCGTGTGTGAGCCCGCCTTCCAAGGCCGGATGCAGTCCGCCAGCACCACGCTCACCGCCGGGGCCCGCCCGCTCGCCGCCGCCACAGCCGGCGGCTTGGTGCTCGTCCTCGACGTCCGGGCCACCCTCGCCGTCGGCGCGCTCCTCCAAGTCGTGCCGGTCGTCCTGCTGCTTGTCTCCCCCATCCGCGCGCTGCGCGAGATCCCCGCCCGCGCGGCCGTGCCGCCCTCCCGTGAAGGAGCCTGTTCGTGACCACCGCGTCCACCGCGGCCGCAACCTACTGGGAGCCGATCTGGTCCCAGGGCCGCCGCTACCGGCAGCTCGACGACACCGAGGCCCGCCTGATGGAAGACCACCTCGGCCCCGGCCGCGACCGCCCGGCCCTCGACATCGGCTGTGGCGACGGCTCTCTGGTCCGGCGCCTCGCCGAACTCGGCTACCGCACGACCGGCATCGACTGCTCCCCCAGCGCCATCGAGCTCGCCGCCGGCCAGGACCCCGAGTCCGGCCACAGCCCGGTCTGGCGGTGCATGGACATCACCACCGACGACCTCGGCGCCTTGCCGGAGCCGGCGTACGCGGTCGTCACCTGCCGCCTGGTCTACCGGTGGATCGACGACAAGGCGGGATACCTCCACCGCGTCCGCCAGCTCCTCGCCCCGGGCGGGACCTTCTGGGTGGTCACCGAGATCGCAGGCCGCCGCGCCGCCACCGACCCCGTGCAGGACCTCGGCATCACCGCCGCGCAGGCCGAGATCCTCACCGCGGGCTGGTCCACCGTCCGCACCGCCGACCTCGATGTCCTGCGCTGCTACGCCCTCCGCCCCTGACCCCGCCCGCCCCGCGATCTGATGGAGGACCCGGTGACCACCGAGAAGAACACCGTCGAGACCTGGAACACCTACGGCAACCACCAGCTCGCCCGGAAGCTGGAGTTGCCCGAGCTGGACCGGTGGGACTGGGGCATCCCCGGCACCGGCCCCGGCAGCGAAGCCCTCGGCGACGTGAACGGGCTGCGCGTCCTCGACCTCGGCAGCGGACTGGGGCGGCACGCCGCCCATCTCGCCGCCCTGGGCGCCGATGTCACCGCGGTGGACGCCTCCCCCGCCCAACACCGGCGCGCCATCACACGCTACCCGGACACCCCGGGCCTGCGCCTGGTGTGCGCCGACGCCGTGGCCCACCTGCGCGCCGCCGAACCGTACGACCTGATCTACTCCGTCTGCTCTATCCCGTACCTGGACCCCGACCGGCTTCTGCCCGTCCTGGCCAACGGCCTCAAACCGGGCGGACGCCTGCTCTTCTCCGCGCTGCACACCAACACCCACGGCACCGGACCGTCGGCCGAGGTGGTGCCACGGCCCGAGATCCTGCGCCTTCCCGGCACCACCGACGACCACCCCGTCGACATGTGGGTCCTCACCACGCAACTGTGGGAGGACCTCCTGGTCCAGCACGGCCTCACCATGGAGGCGGTCACCGCGATCGACTCCCCGGACCCGGACAACGGCGTCTCCTACCGCCTGTACGCCGCCCGCCGCCCGCAGCGCGTACCGAGCCGCCCCCGCACCAGCGCACCGCCCCCGGCGCACGCGGCGGTGGGAGTGGGCGTGATCGTCCACGGCCCGGACGGCATCCTGCTCGGGCAACACCGGTGCCGTACCTGGGAGCTCGCCGGCGGAACCGTCGAGCCGGGCGAGACCTTCGCCCAGGCCGCCGTCCGCGAACTCTATGAAGAGGCCGGCCTCGTAGCCGAACCCGGCGACGCGCGCGTGCTGGGCACGCTTCTGGACCGGGTGGGCGACGTCGTCCGGGTGACAGTGCCCGTCGTCGTCACGCAGTGGTCCGGCGTCCCGCAGCAGCGCGAGCCAGCCATCGACTCCTGGCGATTCTGGCCCCTGGACGCACTGCCCGGCCCGCTGTTCGTGCCGAGCGCCCAGTGCCTGACGGCGTGGAACCCGGATCTGCGGCTCGATCACCCGCCTGCCGTCTTCCATGCCTACCGCGTTCCCGGCCGCTCCTAGCCCGGCGTCCCACGCCACACCGCGTTCGACAGGAAGACACCATCGTGACCCCATCCCTTACGGATACTCCCTGCCCGTCCCTTCTGGGCGTCTTCGCCCACCCGGACGACGAATCCCTCCTAGCCGGCGGGGTCCTCGCGCAGCACGCCGCCGCCGGTGCCGCGACTGCCGTGGTCACGGCCACCTGGGCCCCCGACACACACCGAGCCGCCGAGCTCGCGGACGCGCTCGCGATCCTGGGGGCCGGGAAGCCCCGGATGCTCGGCTACGCCGACGCCCGGATCTCCCAGTCCGCTCCCGGCATGCCCCGCCTGTGCGATGCCCCCCTCGATGACGTGGTCCAGGTGCTCGTCGGACACGTCCGCGAGCTACGACCGGACATCGTCGTCACGCACGACGCGTACGGTCAACTGACCGGGCACGCGGACCACATTCACACCCACCGCGTGACCCTGCTCGCCGTACATGCCGCCGGGCTCCCTCATCTCTACCCGCGCGCCGGCGCCCCCTGGCAGCCCGGAGCCCTGTACGTGGCCACGCACCCACAGTCGGGCGTCGGTGAACTCGGCAACCTCCTCCAGAGTGTCGGCAAGACAGTCCGCAGCGCTCCCGATGAACAGGTGACCGCGACCGTCGACGTGGGTCCCTGGGCGGAGGCGAAGTGGGCCGCCATCCTCGCCCACCGCAGTCAGGTCGAGAGCCAGCGCTCCCTGCCGGCCCTCCTGTCCGGCCTCACCGCCGACGCCCGGCGCCGGATCCTCGCCACCGAGTGGTTCACGCGCCTGGACACCAAACCCGTGCCCGGCCCGCTACGGGACCTGACGCTCTGATCCCCTCCGCCCGGCAACGGCTTGCAGCCTCTTCGCCAACCTCTCAAGGAGTACCCGTTGACAGCACATCCGCCGACCCCGCCGCTGTGGGACGTGATCGGCCAGCTCTCCGCCCTCTTCACCGGCCTGGACTCAGAACGCGGGATGACCCCGGAGCAGCAGTGGACGCTGCAGGTTCTCAAGCTCACCGAAGAGGTCGGCGAGTCCGCGCAGGCCGTGGTCGGAGCCTGGGGCACCAACCCCCGGAAGGGGCAAAGCCACACGTGGCGTCATGTTCAGGAGGAAGTAGCCGACACCGCGATCACCAGCCTCGTCACGCTGCACCGGATGCTCGGCGACGAGGCACCTGCGTTCCTGGCCAACGTGCTCGCCCAGAAGTCCGCGAAGTTCCTTCCCCAGAGCAGCCCCATGGAGCAGGTGTGAGCGGCATGTGGGTACCCCCGGAGGAGCCCGGACGGAATCTCTCACAGCTGCGACTGCAGGAAGTGACGGCGGGCACCACACCGGGCAGGCCGCGGACATCGGCTCCCACGCCGCGGAGGTGCGAGCCTGTCCAGCCACACCGGAGAAGCCTTTCCCTCAGGCGCACGCCCTTGGGCTAGGTGCCGATCACGACCATCATCCGAGCACGCAGTGCGGCGGAACCCGATGTCGCGTCTGCCGCCCTGAACCTGGCCTACCCGACGCCGGCCGCGACCTGCTCGATGTACCTCTCCAGCGGCTGGAACCCCCAAGCGGCGCGCAACGCCTCGACCTTGTCCGGGTTCGCAACCGGGTACGGGACCAGCGAGCCGTCGGCCCCCTGCGTCAGCTGGGTGCCGAAAATCTGCTCCTGCCCCTTGGCGATCCTTACCCGGTCCTCCAGCAAGGCGCCGTGCTGCGGGTCAGCGTCACCCGCGGTCACGGCGGCCGAGAGCAGCTCCAGGCACTCCTGCTGAAAGTCGGGCTGCCGGTCGGCATGCTGGGCGATCAGCCAGGCGGCCCCGGCAGCCTGCCGGCCAACCAGCGCATCGCCCGGCCAGCCGCGCTCGGCGATCAGCTCGCGCAGCCAATCGGAGTTCTCCTCGTCCACGGCCCGCCACCGCTCCATCAGCTCCGGCGTCCGCTCGGACACCGGGACCAGCCGTACGGCTTGGTCTTCCTCCTGACGCCGGAGCAGCTCCGCGGCCAAGTCCTCGTCGATCGCCGGCCGGGGCCGTACGGCCGCAACGCGGTCGATCATCCCGAACAGCTCGCCGGCCAGTACCCGGGTGTCCTCGGGAAGGTTGAGCCGGTCGAGCGCGCTGCGCTCCACCCAGTGGACCGTGTGCTCGGGCGTCCCCTGCACGGCGAACGGCCTGTCGACGACACCGACGAAGATGTGGTCCCGGTGCTCGTGGCGCCGATCGCACCGGCTGTCCGCGGCAGCCGGCATCGACACCACATGCCACACCGACGCGGTCGCCGGGTGTGGATACCCCTCTGGAAGCGGCGGCGGCAGCAGGCGCACGCGACACCCCGTCTCCTCCGACATTTCCCGCACCGCGGTCGCAAGCGGATCCTCACCAGCCTCACGGTGCCCGCCGGGCGCGAGTGCACCCCCGAGGCGCGGGTGCTCGATCACGCACAGCCGCCACTGTCGGCCGTGCCGCGCGAAGGCGTAGCAGCTCGCCGTCTGATGCACCACCAGATCACCCATGCCCCGATTCTCGGGTCCAGAGGGTATGGGCCGAACCGCTTCGGACAAACTCATCCGTCCCGGCGTTGCCGGGGCCGTGTTGTCTCCGTACGGTCCTTCGCTGCGCTGCGGTCCGTACGGGTTTCCCCCGCCCTCCCTGCTTTTCGATTCTGGGGGCCGGGCGGCTGCGTGCAAGGTCGTCCGGTCCGTGTCCTCGCCGGCCCGCTCCTTCGTCGCTCTACCGGCTGCGGTACTCCCTTCCTCCCCTGCACTCCGCCGCCCGGCCCCCGACATCTCACAGCGCAGGGAGGGCGGGGGAAAAAGGGTCCGCGGTCATCAGGCCGTACACACCACCCGCCGCACCCGACCAACCCGAACGAGTGGCGCTCGCACACCCTCCGCGCGTAGCGCGGACCCAGTGGGAGGCACCTCGCAGAGGACCCGACACACTCGGAAATGAAGGTCGGGACGGGTTGACCCCAACAGCCAGTTCGAGTAAACTAGTACATGTCGGAACGGGGAGGGCAAACCCCGGGCCGAACGCCACAGACCTACGATTCCAGGGAGACGGCCATGACCGCCACCGTTGTTGAGATCGCCACGAGTGAAGCAGCCGAGTCCACCTCGCACAGCGCGAACATGGAGCTGATCTGGCTCGACCCGAAGGCCATTCAGGCCGGGCGCAACATCCGGCCCGTGGATCTGGACCCCGACTTCGTCGGTTCGATCCGTGAGCGTGGCGTCCTGGAGCCCGTCACCGTGGTTGGCGACGAGTTCTCCGGCTACTCCCTCGTCTTCGGATTCCACCGGCACGCCGCCGCGATCGAGGCGGAGCGCGCGCTCATCCCCGCCATCGTGCGTAACGACATCAGCACCACCGCCGCCAAGATCATCGACCAGCTCACCGAGAACATCCACCGCACGGAGATGCGGCCCAGCGACATCGCCGCCGCGTACGACCAGCTCGCCCTCGAAGGGCTGGACGTGGAGGAGATCGCACGCCAGGTCTCCCAGGACAAGCAGAAGGTCGCCGCTTCACTCCGGCTTCACCAGATGCCGAAGGAGGCTCGGGACGCGGCGGACGCGGGACAGCTCGACCTGGAGCAGTCCATGCAGATCGCGGAGTTCGAGAACGAGCCCAAGGTGTATAACCGGCTCCTCAAGGTCATCAAGGACGGCGGCCACCTCAAGTACGCCCTGGAGACCGAGCGTCGCAGGAAGAAGAATCGCGAGGCCAAGGCCAAGGCGAAGGCCGAGCTGTTGCTCGCCGGAGTCACCGTGATTCCCAAGCCGAGCTGGGGCTCGGTGCCGCTCAGCCTGCGCGACATGCGGGACGAGGCGGGCGATACCTACACGGAAGACACCCACGCGAAGTGCCCCGGCCACGCCGCCTACCTCGATGAGGGCGGCTGCATCACCTACGTCTGCCGGGAGCCGAAGAAGTACGGCCACCAGATCGTCGGCTACTACAAACACCTCAGTGACGAGGAGCGCGCGGAGAAGGAGGCCGCCGAAGCCAGGGAGGCCGAGCGGAAGGAAGCCCTCGCCACCGCCGCCCAGGTGCGCCGCGAGCACGTCACGGAGATGGCGCGGGCCAACAAGACCCCGAAGGGCCTCTACAAGGCGGTCGTGACGCACCTCTTCGGACATGGCCTGACCAGCAGCGTCGAGACCGCCCGCATCCACGACGTGTTCACGCTGCTGGGGGCCAGCCCCGCGAAGGACGTGACCCTGGAGGAGGCCATGCGCCGCCGCGTCGAGCGGACCCCGGAGCACAAGCTCCCCCTCGTCCTGTTCGCCCAGCTCGCCGTCTACGCCGAGGCGAACATGCGCAGGGTCGAGTACGGACGTTGGGGCCTCGACCTCGACTTCGCCATCGAGTGGCTGGAACTGCTCACTCGCTACGGCTACACGCTGACCGACCCGGAGGAGGTGCTGATCGCGGAACTGCGCCAGCGCCGAGAGGAGCGGGACAACCCTGCCCCGGCAGCGGAGGACGAGTACGAGGAGTACGAGGAGTACGACGAGTACGAAGACGAGGAAGAGGACGAGATCGAGGCCGATCCCCAGGAGGGCGAGCCGGAGGAGGCCCACCCGGCCGATTCTGACACCCAGCCGGCTCCCGACGTTGAGCACACCGTCGCCGCCGACGAGGCCGAGGGCTGCCAGGACGAGGCCGGTCGGAACGAGGGCTCCCCGCTGGAGGGTGGCCCCTCGGGCCACGAAGCCGAGGTCAGCCTCTCCCTGGCGGCGTGATCACCAAGGCCGGGGCGGAGTGCGACACCTCCGCCCCGGCCTTGTCACCACGCTTCATCTGAGGTAGATTAGTGAATGTCGGTCAGGGGAGGGCAAACCCCGGATCGGCCGCCGCAAACCCCTGACAAGGAGAGGCCGTCATGGCTCACATCACCGCTTCCCGCACGTCTGGCCACCGGGCGAACTTTGCCGTGTACCTGGTCGGCCGCCACACCACGCAGGCCGTTCAGATGGCCCAGTCCCTGCTGATCACCATGCCTTCGGCCAGGATTCGCATCAAGCACCCGCAGGCCCTCTACGCGGCGGTCACCGGTTGGTACGAGGCCGAGCGGCTGGCCCGCAAGACGTTCAGTGCGACCGTCGTTCCTCACAGCGCCCCGCCGCGCACCGACTCCGAAGCCGCCGCCCACATCAACTTCAGCGGCCCGGTACCCGGCCCCCAGGTCGACGCCCGCGCCGCCGCCGTCAGCCTGAGCGGCGCCGGTGAAGTCCGCGTCCAGACCGGCCCCCTGGCCATCACCACGGGTGACCTCGCCTCCTTCCAGGACCAGCTGGCCCTGTGGACCCGCGCATACAAGCTCGGCTCCTCGATCTGGAGCGAACTGCCCCAGCTGGAACAGACCATCGACGACATCGCACGGGGAGACAGGTGCGTGGCGACCCTCCGTGACCGCCTCGCGCTCGCACCGGCAGCCTGACCGACCGCCCCGATCGCGGGCCGACCTCGCACCCGCTGCCTCCCGCCCGGAGGCAGCGCGGCAGGCCGCGCCTTCGAGATCAACCCAGAAAACCCATGCAGGACTTCGAGATCACCGACGCAGTCACCGGCCGACTCATCGCGACCTGCGACAGGATCGACGACGTCATCCCCGCCCTGGACGACGCATGCGAGAGCTTCGCGCGGCAGCTCGCCGCCAACGCCGAGGGCTCCAGCGGCATCCGGCTGCGCCTCGAAGTGCATCACCGGACCCCCGACGGTCATCGGATCTGGTGCGCCGAGCGCGTCTTCTTCCCGGGCCCGCGCTGAGCGCAGCCGGTTCGGAACGACGTCAGCTGCCCCGGCCACGGGGACCGTTCATCCGCATCCCAGCAGGAGGGCACCTGATCAGCCGAAACACTCATCTACCAGGAGAAAGCACTGTCCCCCATGAACCCCATCGTCCGCATCGTCGAAGGACGCGTCCTTCTCCCCACCGGCGCGTGGGAAGTCCTCCCCGACGTCCACCGTGACATCCGCGGCCACGACTTCTACCCGCCGTTCCCCGAGCTGGCCGGCATCCCGGCACTGGGCAGCACCGCAAGCGTTCCGCCGCCCGCCAGGACCCTGCACATCCACTACTCCATTCCGACGGAGCAGTTCGACTGGTACGTGGCGGAGCTCGACCCCGGGACCGGCCAGGCCTTCGGCTGGCTCCGGGCGGGAGGACCGTACGGGGAGTGGGGTGACTTCATCCTCGGCGAGCTCGAGGCATTCGTCCGGCCCGCCGACGGACGCGGCCGGCGCCAGCCGGGAGCACCTCAGCTCATCCAGCGCGACACCTCGTTCAAGGCGGCCCCCGCCGCTCTCTGCCTGCCCGCCCCCACCATCTGACACACAAAAACGTCCGTTTTTGCATCAAGGAAGCAAACATGAATCGCTCATCCGGCCCGTGGAGGCGGGCATGACCCAGCACATCGTCCAGTACAGCGGCGGGATCGGGTCCTGGGCCGCCGCCATGCGCGTGGCCGAGCGGCACGGAGTCGACGACCTAGTCCTGCTCGTCGCCGACTCCCGGGCCGAGGACGAAGACCTATGGAGATTCGTCGAGGAGACAGCCCGCTACCTGACCGTCGAGCCCATGATCGTCGCGGACGGCAGGGACCCATGGCAGGTGTTCCACGACGTCAGGTTCCTGGGCAACAGCCGCCTTGCCCCCTGCTCGGTTCACCTCAAACAGCTTCCGTGCCGCCGCTGGGTCGAAGCGAACGCCGACCCGGACGACTCGATCCTCTACGTCGGGTTCGACCACACGGAGATCCGACGGATCCCCGGGACGACGCGAGGGTGGGCGCCGTGGCGCGTCGAGTTCCCCATGTGCGAGGAACCGACCATGTCCAAGGAACAGATGCTCCAGTGGGCGCGCGACATCGGTATCGACCCCCCGCGGCTCTACGCCTGGGCCGACCACAACAACTGCGCGGGGATGTGTGTCAGGGCAGGTCAGAAGCACTGGGCGAAGCTCCTGGAACACGAGCCGGAGCGGTACGCGGAGGCTGAGCGGCGTGAAGCCCAGATCCGCTCCCACCTTGGGAAGGACGTCGCGATCCTGCGTGAGCGCCGAGGCGGGGTGTCACGCCCGCTGACCCTGGTCGAACACCGACAGCGTCTCCAGGCCCAGAAGGCCGGCGGCCGCTTCGAGCGGACTATGGCGAGGGCGGCATGATCCTCGCTCAGCAGCTCGAACTGCAGCAGCCGGGTGCCGACACCTGGTGCCAGAGGTGGAAGCACCGGGAGCCGACGTGGAAACGGACTCGGGACGGTGGCTTCGATCCGGAGGTCCACCGCGTCGTCCGGATCCCCGAGGCGCCGGCGAAACGCTTCGTCGTCGCCCACCACTACAGCGCGAGCTGGCCTCGTGCGTCTCGCCTACGGCCTCCAGCGCATCGACCAGCACCCCAAGCCCGGCGAGCCCGAAGGCGGCCGCCTGGTCGGTGTGCTCGCACTCGGGGTGCCGATGAACACCGCCGTCCTCAACGTGTTCCCGGACCTTACGCCGCTGAAGGAATCGCTGGAACTATCGCGCATGTGCCTCCTGGATTCCGTGGCTTCGAACGGCGAGTCGTGGGCGTGCGCGAAGGCGTTCCAGGACGCCGCCACCAGGGGAATCCGAGGGGTGATCGCACACGCTGACCCCGTCCCGCGGGTCAGGAACACGGCGAGCGGTCCCATGCAGGTGATGCCGGGACACATCGGCCACGTCTACGGCCACGGCCAGGGCTTCGCCTACCTCGGCCGGACCCGCGCGCGACGCCTGGTCGTACTGCCTGACGCCACTGTGCTGAATAGTGGAGTACGGGCGGGTTCGTCTGCCGCTGCCTGACCCAGTGAAGCTGCATTTCAGCAGGCAGAACGCTCCTCTGGTGGCGTTCACTCGTTGGTGTGGGATCTCAGCAGTAACTCGCAGATTCTGCGCGTAGTCCCTGTAATTTCACGGTTCGTGTCAGATTCCGAAAGTCGCGTGCTGACGCTGGTGCGCCCAGGCGCCGATGCCAGCGCGGTGGTGGACCCGGCGGCGGTGTCGGTGGAATCGGGGTTGGCGGACGTCGTCACCCTGCAGCGCCGCCGCCAGGCCCGCATCTCCGCCGTCGACGAGGAGAGCTTCTTCCTCGACACGCTCTCGGAGTACCAGTGGGCCCGGGACGCTGCCGGCCTGGCGCCAACGACGCTCGACGGCCTGCTCAAGCCCGTGGTGGAAGTCTGCGAGTACTACGGCACCGTGCCGTGGCAGCTCTCCCCGCGTGAGGTGGACCGCTACTTCGCCGGACCGGGCAAGCGGGCGCCATCGACATTGCGCGGGAAGATCAACAAGATCGACGCCTACTTCGCGTTCCTCGAGCAGCGATACGCCGGCGACATCATGCGGCGCTTCGGGGCGGCCGTGGAGTCGCCGATCGACCCGTTCAACCGGCCGCGTCATCGCGGAGACTTCGGCCTCCGGATCCCGCCGTCGCAGACGGCGATGCGGGACTTCCTGGGCCGGTGGCGCGAGGACCTGCCCAACGCGCGGAAGTACCTGGTCGCGTGCCGCGACTACGTGATGACCAAGGTCGCTTACCTCTCCGGCGTCCGGGCCGCAGAGTTGTGCGGGGTGTGCATGGGCGATCTGCACTGGGAGCACGGCCAGTGGGGCCGCTTCGTCGTGCTGGGCAAGGGCGCTCACGGTTCGGGGCCGAGGCCGCGTGAGGCCTACATGTTCCAGGAGGGCCGCGCCCTCTTGTGGTGGTACATCGAGGAGATCCGGGGCGAGTTCGGCGACGACGTCGAGCACCCGCGGGCACCGCTGTGGCCCTCGGAGCGCAAGCCGACCGCGATCGCCTCATTGAACCTGCCGATCGCGCCGGCGATCGTGCCGTCCACGTTCCGCAAGGCGTTGCATACGGCGGCCGCGACCTACCTGAATGGGCCAGTCACCGATCTTTTCCCGCACCTGCTGCGTCACGCCTGCGCGACCCACAACTACGAGCGCGGGATGACGTTGTGGGAAGTGCAGAAAGTCCTCGGACATGACTGGGCAACTACGACACTTCGGTACATGGCGACCGCTCACTCCGACCCTGAGCACGCGAACCTGACCGCGAGCTCCCGGGCGGCCCAACGACTGGTGATGGACAAGGGGAACCTACGGTGAAGTGGAACCTTCGGATGGTGGCCGCCCAACGGGACCTGTGGCGGCCGACCGAGGTGCTGGCCGCCTTCCAGCAGGTGGGGTTCAACCCCTCATTGAGCAAGGTCGCGGCCCTGTGGGGCGGCACGCCGGTCACCGTGCGCCTGGAGGACCTGGACAAGATGTGCGCCGCGCTGAACTGCACGGTCGCCGACCTGCTCCAGGCCGAGCCGCTCGCCGATGCCCAGGGGGTGCCGGAGTCCGGCCAACGGGCGGTCGGCGCCGAGGAAGGGCCGACCGCGGGCCCGGTCCGGCCTGTGCCGCGCAGCCGCCGTGGCGCCGGGCCGCGCTCGCTCCCGCCGAATTGAGGGGCCCGCGGTGACGAAGGATCGTGGTCAAGGGCTGGCGCGGAGCTGTCCGGTGTGCCTGGGCTGGCTGGTGGTGCACTGGTATCGGGTGTGCGCCGGTTGCCGGCCCTGGGCGGGGAAGTACCCCGAGCGCGGGGTGTGCCCGCGGTGCCGGCACGAGGCGCACCTGAACACGGACGGGCTGTGCAAGCCGTGCCTCATGGCGATCCGGACCGAGGACGACGCCGAATGGGCCCTGGGTCTGCCGGAGGCGCGGCCGCGGCCGGTCCAGCTGATCGTCGGCGGGATGTACGGCGACCGGTCGGCGGACGCCCGGCCACTGCGCCGGCCCGCGAAGAACGGGCTCAAGGTGGGGCAGCAGTGGTGGATCAAGCTACGGAAGCAGCGCGCCGCCCCGGCCGGGCCACCGGTGCTTCAGGCGCAGGTGTGCGGCCAGCTTGCCCTGTTCACAGTGCCCAGAGTGCTGACCGACGCCACGGTCAGCGCGATCGTCGGCCGACCGGTCGCCGGGTGGGAGGAATGCCGCCTAGTGATCGAGGTGATGGCGGCCGAGCACGGCCTGTCCGTGGGCTGGCAGCGCGCAATCGCAGAGATGGTCCGCCTCGCGCTGGCCGTACGAGAGGCCGAGGGCGCCGCACGGCTACCCGAGCCGATGCTTCGGGACCTGCCGTCCAACGGGGACGCGGTGCGCCTGGTCCTGCTGCGGGCCGGGTTGCTCGACCAGGCGCCGGAGCCGATGCGGTTCTCCACCACCAACCAGCCCACCACGACCTACATCACCGCCCCGGCGCCCCTGCCGCCGTCCGTGGCGCGGTCATGCCGCGACTGCGATGCCTGGATGGCCAGCGGAAAACGAGGCTCCCGCTGCAATCCGTGCCGTCACTGGCGCGAGCTCCGCCCTGCGGGCCGGTGCGTGCGGTGCCTGAGGGACGAGCTGCCGCTGCGTGGCAGTCGATGCCGCACCTGCCGCCTCTACCAGCACCTGGACGACTCAGGCCCTGCCACAGTGCGCGCCACCCAGCTGGTCATCGACCTTCCGCACGGGGCTCCCGGTCAGGCCCAGTTGATCCCGGCCGACGAACCCGCGCCGGCGGAAGACGAGGACGAGGCAGTGTCCGCCCTCCATGCCGCCCGCGGGCAGGAGCCGCTCTTCGGAATGCGGCGCGACTGGTCGCCGGTCATGGCCCGCCTGCGCCGCCGCAGCTACAGGAACCTGCCGCTGACCACCGCGGCCCGTGCACTGACTGAGGAACTGGACCGGCTGCGCCGCGGCCGGCAGGACCCCGCGTACCGCAAGGACATCCGCACCCTGACGATCCTGGTGTACCGGCTCGGCGCCGAGACGGTCTTCCAGGAGCGGGACGTCCACGACCTCGCCCTGCTCGACCCCAACCTCGGGGCCAAGCGGGTCTGCCAGTTCCTCGCCGCCCGCGGCCTGCTGGCCGAAGACCCCGAACTACACCGGGACGCGGACCAGGTCTGGATCGAAGCCACCATCAGCACGCTGCCCCCGACCGTCGCCGACGAGGTCCGGCTGTGGGTACAGGTCCTGCGCGGCCAAGGCCGGCGCGAGCACGAGGCCCGCGGCTACGACGGCATCCGCCGCTACCTCTTCGCCCTCGAGCCGACCCTCACCGCCTGGACCAGCAGCGGCATCACCACTTTGCGGCAGATCACCAGCGACCACGCCACCACCGCCATCGACGGCCTCACCGGGAGCGCCCGCCGACAACTCGCCATCAGCCTGCGCAGCCTGTTCAAGGCCCTGCGCCAGGAACGCGTCGTCTTCCGCGACCCCACCCGCAACCTCCCCGTCGGCGACCTCAAGGGCATCCCAAAGTCCGTGCCCGCCGACCTCCTCGCTGGACTCCTCGACCGCGCCACGACCCCGCTCGGCCGGCTTGTCATCGCCCTGACCGCCGTTCACGCCCTGCCCGGCCACGAGATCCCCACCCTGCTGACCTGCGACCTCAATCTCGCCCACGGCACCCTCGAAGCCCGCCGCGGCCTGCTGCGCCACACCCTCTACACCGAGGAGTTCACCCACACCCTCGCCGCCGAGTGGCTGACCTACCGCCACCACCGCTGGCCCGCCTCGACCAACCCCCACCTGCTCGTCAGCCAGCGCACCGCGCTCGACCCCGACCACCCCCCGGTGAGCATGACCATGCTCCACAGGCACTTGCCCAAGGGGTTCACGCTGGACGGCCTGCGACAGGACCGGATCCTCAACGAGGCGTTCGAGACCGGCGACCCTCTGAAGCTCATGCGCCTGTTCGGCATCACGGAGAAGACCGCCATGCACTACGTCACCGTCGCCCACCCGGAGAAGACCTCCCAGCTTCCCCGGTGACGACCGGTGAGAACGACCGCGTCGGGGCCGCCCGGAGCTTCCCGGGCGGCCCCGCCTGCGAGTGCCGTTCAGGCCGGTACGGCAGCGGCTTCGGGCACGGTTTCAGCAGCGCCACGGGCGGCGAGGTAGCGCTCGGCGTCCAGGGCTGCGGCGGCACCGGTGCCGGCGGCGGTGATGGCCTGGCGGTAGGTGTGGTCGACGACGTCGCCGGCCGCGAACACGCCGGGAAGGCTGGTGCGGGTCGTCGGGGAGACGACCTCGATGTAGCCCTCGCCGTCCAGCGTCAGTTGGTCGGCGAAGAGTTCGGTGCGCGGGTCGTGCCCGATGGCGATGAACAGCCCCGTCACGTCCAGACCGCGGGTGGCGCCGGTGAAGACGTCACGCAGGACGACGCCGGCGAGCATGCCGCCTGTCTCCTTGATCTCGGCGATCTCGCTGTCGAACGCGAAGGAGATCTTGTCGTCGGCGAACGCCCGGTCCTGCATGACCTTCGAGGCGCGCAGGGTGGAGCGGCGGTGGACGACGGTGACCGACTTCGCGAAGCGGGTGAGGAAGGTGGCTTCCTCCATGGCGGTGTCGCCGCCGCCGACCACGACGATGTCTCGGCCCTTGAAGAAGAACCCGTCGCAGGTCGCGCACCACGAGACGCCCCGGCCGGACAGCTCGTCCTCCTTGGGCAGGCCGAGTTTGCGGTAGCCGGAGCCGGTCGCGATGATCACCGTCCTGGCGCGGTGGACGGTGCCGGCGGAGTCGGTGAGGAGCTTGACGTCGCCGGTCAGGTCAACGGACACGATGTCGTCGTCGATCATCTCGGCGCCGAACCTTTCGGCCTGGGCTCGCATGTTCTCCATCAGGACCGGGCCGTCGACGCCGTCGGGGAAGCCGGGGAAGTTCTCGACCTCTGTCGTGGTCGTCAGCGAGCCGCCGACGAAGATGGAGCTGCCGAACAGCAGGGGCCTCAGCTGGGCGCGGGCGGTGTAGAGGGCGGCGGTGTATCCGGCGGGGCCGGAGCCGATGATGGCGACCTCGCGTATCTCGCTCACGCCGTCGCCTCCGGCTTGGCCGGGGCGATCTCGGCGATCAGGCCCTCGACGAGGGTCTTGATCTCGTCGCGGATCGGGCGGACGGCGGCCACGCCCTGGCCGGCGGGGTCCTCGAGCTTCCAGTCCAGGTAGCGCTTGCCGGGGAAGACGGGGCAGGTGTCGCCGCAGCCCATCGTGATGCAGACATCGGACTCGCGGACCGCGTCGATGGTGAGGACCTTGGGGGTCTCGGCGGAGATGTCGATGCCAACCTCGGCCATGGCCTCCACGGCGGCCGGGTTCACGGCCGTGCCGGGGTTGGAGCCGGCGGAGCGGACCTCGACGCGGTCTCCGGCCAGGCGGGTCAGCCAGGCTGCGGCCATCTGGGAGCGGCCGGCGTTGTGGACGCAGACGAACAGGACGGACGGCTTGTCGGCCATGGTGATCGTTCTCTCTCGTCGCATGGCGGAACCCGGCCGCCAATGACTTCAGCCCCCGCTGGTATCAGCGGGCGGTGATGTGAGAGTATCAGTGCATGCTGACTTCAGTCGATCCTGATGTGATCCGGGTGCTGGGCGATCCGCTCCGCCTTCAGATCGTGACCCTGCTGGCGCGCGAGACGCTCTGCACGACGCACCTGGTCGAGGAGACCGGAGCCAAGCAGACCAACCTGTCCAACCACATGAAGGTGCTGCGCGAGGCCGGGATCGTGGAGACCGAGCCGTGCGGCCGCTTCACCTACTACAAGCTCAAGCCCGAGGTCCTGGCCGGACTGTCCGAGCAGTTCGCCGCGCTGGCCGACTCCGCCCGCACCGCTTCCGAGAACAAGAGGGCCTGCCCGTGACCTCCACAGAGCCCACCACCGCCCCCGCTCCGGCCGGCGGTGGGGACGACTCGATCGTCAAGAAGCTCTCCACCCTCGACCGCTACCTCGCGGTGTGGATCCTGCTCGCCATGGCCGTCGGCCTGGGCCTGGGCCGCCTCATCCCGGGCATGAACGACGCGCTCGCCAAGATCGAGATCGGCGGTATCTCCCTGCCGATCGCGCTCGGCCTGCTGGTGATGATGTACCCGGTGCTCGCCAAGGTCCGCTACGACCGACTCGACCGCGTGACCGGCGACAAGAAGCTGATGGTGTCCTCGCTGGTCATCAACTGGATCATCGGGCCCGCCGTCATGTTCGCGCTGGCGTGGATCTTCCTGCCGGACCTGCCCGAGTACCGCACCGGCCTGATCATCGTCGGTCTCGCCCGCTGCATCGCCATGGTCATCATCTGGAACGACCTCGCCTGCGGCGACCGGGAGGCCGCCGCCGTCCTGGTCGCACTGAACTCGGTGTTCCAGGTCCTCGCGTTCGGCCTGCTGGGCTGGTTCTACCTCGACCTGCTGCCGCGCTGGATGAACCTCGGTGACGGCCAGGGCCTGGACGTGTCCGTGTGGCACATCGCGCTGAACGTCGTCATCTTCCTCGGCATCCCCCTGCTGGCCGGCTTCCTCACCCGCCGCATCGGCGAGCAGAAGATGGGCCGCGAGAAGTACGAGGCAAAGTTCCTGCCGAAGATCGGCCCCTGGGCCCTGTACGGACTGCTGTTCACGATCGTCATCCTCTTCGCCCTCCAGGGCAAGACCATCACTTCGCAGCCGCTGGACGTCGCCCGGATCGCGCTGCCGCTCCTGGTCTACTTCGCGATCATGTTCTTCGGGACCTTCCTCCTCGGCAAGGGCCTCGGCCTGGCCTACGACCGCACCACGACCCTGGCGTTCACGGCGGCAGGCAACAACTTCGAGCTGGCCATCGCGGTCGCCATCGCCACCTTCGGCGTCACCTCCGGACAGGCCCTCTCGGGCGTGGTCGGACCGCTCATCGAGGTCCCGGTGCTGATCGGGCTGGTCTACGTCGCGCTCGCCTGGCGCAAGAAGTTCGGCCCCGACGCGGTGACGACGGCCCCGTGACACGGCACACGGATGTGGTGGTGGTCGGTGGCGGCCAAGCAGGACTCGCCGCCGGCTACCACCTGCGTCGCCGGGGCCTCGACTTCGTGATTCTGGACGCCGATCCGGCGCCGGGTGGGTCCTGGCAGCACATGTGGGACTCGCTCCACCTGTTCTCCCCGGCGGATCACTCCTCGTTGCCGGGCCGGCTCATGCCCGCTCAGCCCGGCGAGACGTACCCGGACGCAGGGCACGTCGTCGACTACCTCACCGACTACGAGAAGCGCTACGACCTGCCCGTCCAGCACGGCACCCGCGTGGACGCCGTGCGCCGCGACGGCGAGAGGCTCTTGGTCGAGGCCGACTCGGGCACGTGGCGGGCCCGCGCGGCCATCAGTGCCACCGGCACCTGGACGCGCCCCTTCCTTCCCGCCGTCCCCGGCCGCGACGTTTTCACCGGACGGCAGCTGCACACGGTGAGCTACCGCTCTCCGGCCGACTTCGCCGGCCAGCACGTGATCGTGGTCGGCGGCGGGAACTCCGGCGCGCAGATCGCCGCTGACCTCGCTCTGGACGGCAACGTCCACGTCACGTGGGTGACCCAGCGCCCACCGCGCTTCCTGGCCGACGACATCGACGGCCGGGCCCTGTTCGATGTCGCCACCGCCCGCCGCCGTGCGCTCGAAGCCGGCCGCACCGACACCGGTGGGGTGGCCTCACTGGGCGACATCGTGGCCGTGCCGCCTGTCCGCGCGGCCCGGGACGCCGGACTACTGACCGCCAAGCCGATGTTCGCCCAGTTCACCGCTACCGGTGTCCGGTGGCCCGATGGCAGCCAGAGCGATGCGCATGCGATCGTCTGGTGCACCGGCTTCCGCCCGGCTCTGTCCCAGCTCGCCCCGCTCAACTTGCGCGGGCCGCGGGGACACATCCCCACCGACGGCACATGTGCTGTTGGCGAGCCGCGGCTGCATCTGCTCGGCTACGGCGACTGGACCGGTGCGGCCTCTGCCACCCTGATCGGTGTGGGGCGCCCGGCCCGGGACGCGGTCCGTCACATCGCCGGGCTGCTCTGAGCGGCCCGCCGCCCGTGTGAAGCTGCAGCGGCCGGCCGGTCCAGGCGGGGTTGCCAGCTGCGGCAGCCACGCCCCGGGCGGCAGCCGCAGGGATCCTCCGGGCCCGCTCGCGGTGGTAGCGCCGCGAGCGGGAGCCGCGCGGCAGCTCATGCATTGCCCTGCCTCGCCGCTCTCGTTCACCGCAATGGCTGCTGCGGTGAAAGAGAGCGGCGGGGTCGGCCCAGGGCCAGCCGAGGGTCGCGTTGAGGACCTGACCGAGGAGAAGTACTGCGTACAGGTAGGTGCTCGACGCGTTTCGGCGTGATTGGGAGTCAGTTCCACTGGCGCAGCGTGTCAGAACTGTCTTGCACAACACCCCTTCGAGAGGGGTCCTGCGAACGGCGACCTGCGGATATGTGATCGACCCGGGGGGCTTGGCAGAACTCTCGCCACTGGCCATGTGTGAGAGGCGGACTGCGGGACCGCCCACCTAACAAGCACTTTATGTAACCAATCCAATACTGTGTGTGCCGTGTCGGTGTCTGTGGATAGGTGGATGAGCCGGCCCGGACCGTGGCGGCTGGTGCTGGTCATGGTGCTGGCCGGGCTGCTGCACGTGCTTGGCTGCGCACACGGTCCGCAGGCCGCTGGAGCCCCGCGGACCGACACTTTGGCCGTTGTGACTGCTCCGGCGCACGGCCATCCCGCGGCGCCGGTGGCGGACGTTCTGTGTGATCACGGCGCGGGGGCGGGCTGCACAGGGGTGGACGAGCCCGCTGTGGTCGGCTCTCGGGCGGATCTGCCGACCTTTGTTGCCTGCCGGGCGCTCGTTGCGCCCGACTGCACTACCGGGCAGTTGCACAGGGCGCGGGAGCACCGGGCGAGGAGCCCGGGCGGCACCCGGGCGGATCACGGACGTCAGCGGGCCGCGCTGGGAATCTGGCGGGCCTGAGCGGCCTTGCCTGCTGCCGCGTCTGTCACGCGGACAGCGGCGCCGTCGCTCCTGATGCTTCCCCAAAACCCCCCGGCCGTCGGCGCCTGTGACGTGGCGCTGCGGCGGCCGGCTGGAGACCCGTGCGATGAACACCTCTGTCATGCCCCCTGCCCCCGCCCAGCTGCTGACCGCGGCTCCCTCCCTGCGGGCCCACAGCCCGGCCGCTCTGGTGGGCGACACCCCGGTTCTGTGGGTCGGGGAGCCCTTCGCCGCGCCCGGACGCGGCTTCTGGGCCAAGCTCGAAGGCCACAACCCCGGTGGGATCAAGGACCGTACCGCGCTGTTCATGGTCGAACGCGCCCGTGAACGCGGCGACCTGCTGCCCGGAGCAAGGATCGTGGAGTCGACCTCCGGCACGCTGGGCCTGGGACTGGCACTGGCCGGGATCGTCTTCGGCCACCCGGTCACCGTGGTCACCGACCCCGGGATGGAACCGCTGGTGTCGGGTCTGCTCACCGCCTACGGCGCGGACGTGCAGACTGTCGGTGCACCGCATCCGGTGGGGGGCTGGCAGCAGGCCCGCCGTGACCGCGTCGCCGAACTGCTGTCGGTGTATCCGGACGCCTGGTGCCCGGACCAGTACCACAACCCCGACAACGTGGCCGCCTACGCGGGCCTGGCCCACGAACTGGTCGCCCAGCTCGGGCGGATCGACGCCCTGGTGGTGAGCGTCGGCACCGGCGGGCACTCGGCCGGGGTCGCCTCGGTGCTGCGCGGCTTCTTCCCTGCCCTGAAAGTGGTGGGCGTCGACACGACGGGCTCGACCATCTTCGGGCAGGAGGCCGCCCCTCGGCTGATGCGCGGGCTGGGCAGCAGCATCTACCCCCGCAACGTCGACTACGCCCTGTTCGACGAGGTCCACTGGGTGGCCGCCGGTGAAGCCGTGTGGTCCGCCCGGGCGCTGGCCCGTTCCCGGTACGCCACCGGTGGGTGGAGCGTCGGCGCGGTCGCCCTGGTCGCCCGCCACCTGACCGCGACCCTCCCGGCCGAGGCGAGGATTGCCGCCGTCTTCCCCGACGGCCCGCACCGCTACGCCGGCACCGTCTTCGACGACACCTGGTGCCGGGAGCGCCAACTGCTGGGCAGCGAACCGGCCGATGCTCCGGAGATCATCTGCCATCCCGCCGAGCGGACAGTGACCCGGTGGACGAAGTGCGAAACCGTCGTGGACCCGGCGCCCGCCGCCCGGCCGGGCGGTGCGGATGCGGCACTGCTGGCGGGAGCGGCCCGGTGAAAGCCCTGTGGACGTCCACGCTGAGCTTCCCGCCCGCGGTGCGGCTGTTGATGGCCAACCAGTTCGCCATCAACCTCGCCTTCTACATGCTCATGCCCTACCTCGCCGCCCATCTGGCCGGCGAGCTCGGCCTGGCCGCCTGGGCGGTGGGCCTGGTGCTGGGCGTGCGCAACTTCTCCCAGCAGGGCATGTTCCTGATTGGCGGTACGATCGCCGACCGCTACGGCTACAAGATCCCGATCATGGCGGGGTGTCTGCTGCGTACGGCCGGGTTCGCCCTGCTGGGCGTGGTGGACAGCCTTGCGGTCCTGATCGTCGCCTCGGCGGCCACCGGGTTCGCCGGCGCCCTGTTCAACCCGGCGGTGCGCGCCTATCTCGCCGCCGGGGCCGGTGAGCGGCGGGTGGAGGCGTTCGCGACGTTCAACGTCTACTACCAGGCCGGGATGCTGGCCGGCCCGCTGGTCGGCCTGGCGCTGCTGGCCGCCGACTTCCGCGCGGTGTGCCTGGTCGCGGCGGGCATCTTCGCCGCCCTGACCGTGCTCCAGAGCCGCTGCCTGCCTGCCCGCGGCGCCGCCGCCGGCGGGCGGGAGAGCGGAGTGCTGGCGCAGTGGCGGACGGTGGCGGCCAACCGGCCGTTCCTGCTGTTCTCCTGCGCGATGATCGGCTCCTACGTGCTGACCTTCCAGGTCTACCTCGCGCTTCCGCTCGCCGCCGGGGCCACGCTCGGCGCGGCGGGGACGCAGGCCACCACCCTGCTGTTCGTGCTCTCCGCCGCGGTGGCCGTCGCCGGCCAGTTGCGGCTGACCGCCTGGGCGAAGACCCGCTGGAACTGCCAGGACGCCCTGGTCCGCGGCCTCTCACTGATGGGCGCGGCCTTCCTCCCCCTCGCCCTGGTCGCCGCGCGGGGCACACCCGCGCCCGGGGCGGTGGCACTGGCAGCGCTGGCCGCCGCGGTCGTCGCCCTGGCCGCCGGCAGCGCGATCGTCTACCCCTTCGAGATGGACACCGTCGTCTCGCTGTCCGGCGACCGGCTCGTTGCCACCCACTACGGCCTCTACAACACCGTCTCGGGTCTCGGAATCACCCTGGGCAACCTCGCCACCGGCGCCCTGTGGGACTACGCCCAACGCCACCAGGCCCTGTGGCTGGTGTGGACCGCACTGGCCCTGACCGGAGGCGTCTGCGCGAGCGCGGTCCTGCTGCTGGCCCGCTCCGGCCGCCTCACCACACCCCGGCCACACCCCGCGACCGCCTGACCCGCACGGGCCCCGGCACAGGGCCGGCCGCCGGGGCCGGTGCCGCCGACGGCGCCGGGGACCCGCCCACCACCTTGACTCCAAGGTCTTCTGCGCGGTGGACGACGCGTGTCCACCGACCGGCTGACCCTGGGGGTGGGGGGAAGGCCGGGGCGGGGGCCGGACCGTACGATGGGCGCATGACGTCCTCCGTGCAGCTGTCGAGCCGCCGCCCTGCGGGGCGGCTGTTCGCGCTGCTGGTGATGGCGGTGCTCACCGGCCTGCTGGGCATGCATGCTCTCGGCCCCGGCGGAGCGCCGTCACCACGCGCGGAGGCGGACCACGACATGGTGATGGCCGTGTCCGCCGATGCTTCCCACGCGAGTGCGGGATGCTCACACACGGACGGCGGGCCGGATCACCTTGAGCACGCGGACGGGTCCTGCGCAGCGGCCGGTATCGGTTCCGCCTATGCGCCGCCCGCGTTGGCCGGCGCCTTGCCGGACGGGTCCCCCACCCTTGCCTCGCTCATGCCGGCTGTGGCCTCGGCGGAGACCGGCCGGGCGCCCCCGGACCTGTCTGAACTGCAACTTCTTCGGATTTAGAGCGACCCGCACGGCACCCTGACCGGTTTGTTCCCGGTTGCCGGTGCCGCGCTTCGGCACGCCCTCATCCCATGAACATGCGCGCGCCCCGACGTGGCTGCGCGCCCAAGGAGTTGCACCATGATCAGCAAGCGTTCTCACGTCCGTCGTACCGCCGTCGTGGCTGCCGCGGGTGCTGCCGCGCTCGTCCTGGCCGCCTGCGGCGGCAACGGCGACAGCTCGGCCGGACACGACGGCCACACCACCAAGTCCCCGTCATCGTCGGCGCCGGCCTCCCAAGGCCAGCACAACGCCGCCGACGTCGCCTTCGCCAAGGGCATGATCCCCCACCACCGCCAGGCCGTGGAGATGGCCGACCTCGCCCCCACCAGGGCCGGGTCGGCGGAGGTGAAGAAGCTCGCGGAGGACATCAAGAAGGCCCAGGACCCGGAGATCAAGACGATGTCCGGATGGCTGACCTCCTGGGGCGAGGAGGTGCCCGCCGAGGGCGCCATGGACCACTCCATGCACGGCACGAGCGGCATGATGAGCGCCGAGGAGATGGACAAGCTCAAGAACTCCTCGGGCAAGGCGTTCGACACCGCCTTCATGGAAATGATGATCAAGCACCACGAAGGTGCCGTGACGATGGCCAAGACCGAACAGGCCGACGGAGCGTACGAGCCCGCCAAGACCACGGCCGCAGCGATCATCACCTCCCAGACCGCGGAGATCACCCAGATGAACAAGCTGCTCGGCAAGAACTGACCGGACGCCGCAGACGAGAGCGGGCGGGCGCCAGCCGGTGCCCGCCCGCCGCGGCACACCCCCGCTTCGCTTCCCCACCGACAGCTTGGACCCGCCGTGATCACCCCCGCCCGCATACTCCCTCGCGGTGGCCGGACGGCCGCCCTCCTGGCAGCAGCCGTTGCCCTGCTTGCCGCCTGCTCCACCTCCGACCCCGACCAGAACACCACCACCGCCGCAGACCCCGGCACCGGTCACCTGCACGGGCTCGGCGTCGACCCGTCGGACAACACCGTCTACGCCGCCGGCCACCACGGCGTCTTCCGCCTCAGCGACGGGAAGGCGGCCCGCGTGGCCGGCCGCTACCAGGACACCATGGGCTTCACCGTCACCGGCCCGTCCACCTTCCTGGCCAGCGGCCACCCCTCCCCGACCGACCCGGATGCCCGATCACCGCACCTGGGCCTGATCCGCAGCACGGACGCCGGCCGCACCTGGAACACCCTCTCCGCCGAGGGCGAAGCAGACTTCCACGCCCTCGAACAGGCCGGCAGCACGCTGTACGGGTTCGACAGCCAGAGCGGGAAGCTGTGGGCCAGCACCGACGGCGGCCGCACCTGGGACCAGCGCGCCGCGCTGCCCCTGCTCGACCTCGCCGCCCACGCCCAGAACCCTGACACCGTCTGGGCGGCCACCGGAAAGGGACTTGAGCGCAGCACGGACGCAGGGCGCACCTTCCGGGCTGTCCCCGCAGCCTTGGGCCTGGTTGCCGTCGACGAGCCGGAGCCCGGACTCCTCATCGCGCTGGCCGCGGACGGCCGCTTCGTCAACAGCCGCGACGGCCGGACGTGGACGGAGAACGGCCGCCTGCCCGAAGGAGGGGAGCCCACCGTGCTCGCCGCGGTGACCGCGCAGCGGCTGCTGGCCGCCGACAGCACCGACACCGTCTACGAGTCCACCGACGCCGGCCGCACCTGGACCGTCCTCCACCGCCCCTCCGCAGCCATCGACAACCACTAGAGGAATACCCCTGGGGGGTATATTGTTCTGGGTGTGGGATCCGGGAACGGGCCACATGGGACGGGAATGGAGATGAACGTCATGGACCACACCGGCACCGCGCACGACCACGCCGCCCACCAGGCACACAACGGTCACGGCCACGGCGGCCACGCGGCCGGGGCGTCTTGGCCGACGGCGGCGAAGGCGACGCTGCACTGCCTGACCGGCTGCGCTATCGGCGAGATCCTCGGCATGGTCATCGGCACCGCCCTGATGTGGGGCAACGTGGAGACCATGGTCCTGGCGATCGCGCTCGCGTTCGTCTTCGGCTACTCCTTCACCCTGTTCGCGGTCCGCCGGGCCGGACTGGACTGGAAGAGCGCGATCAAGGTCGCGCTGGCCGCGGACACCGTATCGATCGCGGTGATGGAACTCGTCGACAACGGCATCATCGCGGCCGTGCCGGGCGCGATGGACGCCCACCTGTCGGACGGGCTGTTCTGGTCGGCGCTCCTGGGCGGCTTCGCGGTCGCGTTCGTGATCACCACGCCTGTGAACAAGTGGATGATCGGCCGCGGCAAGGGCCACGCCGTCGTCCACGCCTACCACTGACTCAGCCGCTCGCCCGGCCGCCCGGCGCACCTCCTGGTGCGCCGGGCGCGTTCGCGCCGGCGGGGGTTAGCTGGAGGTGTACCGGGGCTCGCGAGGCGGCCGACCGGAGCCGCCGGCCCGCGGTATGAAGGAGGCACCCGTGATGTCCAGCACCGTCAAGGACATGCTCGCCACCTACCCGGCCGACCTCGGCGACATCGACCAGGCCAAGCTCACCGCCTGCATCGAAGCATGCATCGCCTGCGCGCAGGCGTGTACGGCGTGCGCGGACGCCTGCCTGTCGGAGGGCATGGTGGGCGACCTGACCAAGTGCATCCGTACCGACATGGACTGCGCCGACATCTGCACCGCCACCGCCTCGGTGCTCTCCCGCCACACCGGCTACGACGCCAACATCACCCGCGCGATGCTCCAGGCGTGCGCCATGGTCTGCAAGGCGTGCGGCGACGAGTGCGCATCCCACGCCGGCATGCACGAGCACTGCCGCGTCTGCGCCGAAGCCTGCCGCTCCTGCGAGAGTGCCTGCAACGAACTGATCGAGTCCCTGGGCTGAGATCGGCTCGGTTCCGGGACGGGCAGGGTGCGGCGGTTCAGGCATCGAGCAGGCCGGCGAAGGTCTGTGCCGCGATCTGAGCGGCGCGCTGTTGGCTGATGACGTGGCCGGGAACCTCGGGGTGTTCTCTTGCCCAGGCGCCGGCGTTGTGATCGCTGGTGAAGAAGTTCAGCGCGTCGCAGCAGGCCGTCGCCGCCGGGCCGCCTCCAGGGCGCTGCCCGATGAACACCACCGCGCTCGCCGGCCTCCACACGGTTGCCTCGCCGGCGGTGGTGAGGGTGACCGGCTCGCCGGTCACCGGGTCCGTGGACGAGATCACCACGTCCCGGCCGAGCATCGCCGGAATGCCGAGTGCGTCGATCGCGCACATCGACCACACCTCGGCACCTGCGCTGATCTTGACCCGGTGACGGGTCGGCGCGGCAGAGAAGGGATAGGCCGCATGGATCCGGCCATGGCCGTCCAGGGTCAGGAAGTCCTCGCCGGCCAGCTCTTGAAGAATCTCACCTGCCGTCCGGCCGGCTTCCGCGGCGAGCGGCTCGAGTGCAGCAGGATCGGGCGGGCCGCCCGTGGCGGCGAAGTGCCGCAGTACCGCCTGGTGCACCGCCCTGAGTCCTCGCTCGCCCGGTGCGCGACGCCCGCGGCCCGCCCGCCCCACCGCATCGAGCCCGTACGTCTCACAGCAGTCGGACGCGGCCAGCCGCGGCCCGGTGAGCGCCTGACACAGCGCCGCTTCGCCGGGGACGCCCGAGACCGTGCCGTCCGCGCCCCGGTACAGGCGGCAGGACATGCTCGGCTCCACCCCTTCGGATGCGAACGGATCGACGCCGTCCACCAGGATGGTCGGCGATCCGGTCATCCCGCACTCCGCGGCCTGGGCCAGGTCATGCACCTCGACCAGGTCCAGCTGCGCTTCCCGCCCGGCCAGTACGGCCCTGACCCGCTCGGCCGCGGGCGCCGCATTCGGGCACCCGGGAACCGTCAGTACCGTGATCCGCATCGCTCGGCCCTTCCGCTGGTCCGATGGTTCGCCTCTACGCCTGCACGCTAGACCTTCCAGCGCACTGGAAGGTCAAGGGCGTAGGCTGACCACGTGCGCATCAGCGATCTCGCCGCCAGGAGCGGACTGAGCACCAAGACCATCCGCTTCTACGAGCAGAGTGCTCTGCTTCCCGCGCCTCCCCGCACACCCGGCGGCTACCGCGACTACCCCGAGCAGGCGGTGGCGCGACTCGCCTTCATCCGCGACAGCCAAGGCGCCGGCCTGTCCCTGGCGGAGATCCGCTCGATCCTCGTGCTGCGCGACAGCGGCCAGGCACCATGCGCGCACGTCACCGCACTGATACATCAGCGCCTCAACGACATCGAGCGGCGCCTGACCGAGCTGGCCAAGACCAGGGACGCGCTGAACGGCCTCGCCCGACGGGCCGCCCTGACCGATCCCACCTCGTGCAGGGAAAGCGACATCTGCACGATCCTCTCCTCGGTCCGCGAGAAGCCGCGGGGTTGACGTCGGCGTCCGACGGGGCGCTGCCTGAAGGTGCCGGACTGCACCTCCAAATCCCGGATGCACGGCGGTCATAACGCGAGACCGGCGCTGCGGCCGCGGGCATCGCGGTGGACGCAGACGGAGCGCCTCGACGACATCGGCGCACGTGCGCCGGAGAGAGGCCGGCGCGACGTCGGCCTGACCCAGGGCCTTTGCGTCCTAGGTCGGCCTGAAGGTGGCATTGTCTCGTCGATGCCCAACCCAGTAGATCGCGAGGACCTGCGTGGTGTGCACGGGGCCCATGAACGCGACGCGCACGCCGGTGCCGCTGGGCTTCACTGCGTCAGCAGCGCGCCCATGGCGGCGAGCACGGACGGCTCGACGCGGTAGTACACCCAGGTGCCGCGCCGCTCGGAAGTGAGCAGCCCGGCTTCCTTGAGCTTCTTCAGGTGGTGGGAGACGGTGGGCTGAGAGACGCCGACGTCGGAGATGTCGCACACGCACGCCTCCCCGCCCTCGTGCGAGGCCACCGCGGAGAACAGCCGCAGCCGCACCGGGTCGCCGAGGGCCTTGAACATCCGCGCCGCGGTGTCAGCTTCCGCGGCACTCATGGGGCGCTCGGTCAGCGGCCGGCAACACGGCACCACACCCTGACCATCGGCGGGCTCGAGCAGCGACAGCGCCTTGGCATTCGACATGCATCTATGTTGACACACGTCGAACCAGGGGGTCCCCCCCTGGCCGATTCCGCTCGGGCAAAGGACCGTTTGCGTGAGCCGCCCTCTGCGAGCCGATGACCCCACTCGCGCGACAGCTGCCCACACCTCTTTGGATACCCCCCCAGGTATCTCTGTTACGGTGGATTCAGATACCCCGGGGGGTAAATTTGCTGTGAGGAGAGTGTGCCGTGTTCTTTGCCGACATCCTGGAGACGGAAGGTCTGGGCAACCGCAGCTATCTGGCCGGCGGGGCCCGGGCGGCGGTGGTCGTGGATCCGCCGCGCGACATCGACCGGGTGATCGCGGCAGCGGCCCGGCGCGGGGTCCAGATCGCGGCCATCGCGGAGACGCACGTGCACAACGACTACGTCACCGGAGGTCTGGAGCTGGCCCGGCTGACCGGTGCCCGCTACCTGGTGCCCGCCGGTGCGTCGGTGGCGTATGCCCGGGTCGCGGTGGCCGACGGCGATGTCGAGGAGATCGACGAGGGCCTGGCGCTGCGCGCCGTGGCCACCCCTGGCCACACCCCGCACCACACCTCCTACGTGCTGGAGGAGGACGGGCGGGCGGTGGCCGCGTTCACCGGCGGTTCGCTGCTGATCGGCAGTGTGGGGCGCCCCGATCTGGTGGAGCCGCGGCTCACCGAGCAGCTGGCCCGGGCTCAGCACGATTCCGCGCACCGGCTGGCCTCCGAGCTGGCCGACGAGGTCGCGGTGATGCCGACGCACGGGTTCGGCAGCTTCTGCTCCGCCGGCCAGAGTGGCGGCGAGCACAGCACCATCGGCACGGAGAAGGCGGCCAACCCGGCGCTCCTGAAGGACGTGGAGACGTTCGTCAAGGAGCTGCTGGCCGGCCTGGACGACGTTCCCGCCTACTACGCGCACATGGGCCCGGCCAACGCCGCGGGCCCTGCTCCGGTGGACCTGACCGTCCCGGAGCGCGCGGACGCCGGTCAGATCGCGCGCCGTCTGGCGGCTGGGGAGTGGGTGGTGGACCTGCGCAGCCGTGTGGCGTTCTCGCAGGGGCATGTGGCGGGCTCGTTCAACTTCGAGGTCGAGGGCCAGCTGGCCACCTACCTGGCGTGGATGATGCCGTGGGGCAAGCCGGTCACCCTGCTCGCACAGAGCGCCGAGGACCTCGCCCGCGCGCAGCGTGAGCTGTCCCGGGTGGGCATCGACCGCCCCGCCGCCGCGGCCGTGGGCTCCCCGTCCGACTGGACAGCTGCACCGATTGCGTCGTTCCCGCGGGCGACGTTCGCCGACCTGGCTGCCGCGCGCGAGCGGGGCGAGGAGCCGGTGGTGCTGGACGTGCGCCGCGACGGCGAGCGCGCCGGTGGCTGGATCGAGGGCAGCGTCCACATCCCGGTCCACCAGGTCCACCAGCGCCTTGACGAGGTGCCCGCCGGGACGGTGTGGGTGCACTGCGCGGGCGGTATGCGCGCGGCGATCGCCGCCTCCGTCCTGGACGCCTCGGGCCGTGACGTCGTCGCCGTCGACGACGGCTACGCCGCAGCCGCCGACGCCGGTCTCACCCTCGTTTCGCCCGTCCAGCACTGACCGCACCACCCGACCCCCGCCGGGCCACGAGCGCCGGCCGGGTCACCGGCACCAGAGGAAGCACCATGCTCTTGCCCGAATGCGGCCCGGGCCGCGTCACACCGGCACAGGCCCACCGTGCCGTCGAGGACGGCTGCGCACTGCTCGCCGACGTCCGTGAGGAGGACGAGTTCCAGGCCGGTCACGCCCCCGCGGCCATCCTTCTGCCGCTGTCGCAGCTGGCCGAAGGCACGGGCCTGCCCGGCCGGGAGGACGGCCGCGACCTGGTGCTGATCTGCCGCTCCGGGCACCGCTCCCAGCAGGCCGCCCGGCTGCTCGCCGACCGCGGTGTCACAGCGGTCGACGTCACCGGCGGCATGCGTGCCTGGGCCGCCGAGGGCCTGCCCGTGCACGACGCACACGGGGCGGCGGGCACCGTCATATGACCGCGCTCGTTCTCGCCCTGCTCGCCGGGGCGCTGGTCGGCCTCGCCCTGGGATCCCTCGGGGCCGGCGGCAGCATCCTGACCGTCCCCGCCCTGATCTACCTGCTCGGCTTCAGCCCGGCCGAGGCCACCACCGCCAGTCTGATCATCGTGATCGTCACCTCGCTCACCGCGCTGCTGGCCCACGCCCGGGCCAAAACGGTGCGCTGGCGGGCCGGCCTGCTGTTCGCCGCGGCCGGGCTGGGCCCCGCCGCGGCGGCCGGCCTGCTGTCCGCGCACATCCCCGCCGTCGTGCTGACCCTGGCCTTCGCCGCCCTCGCGGTCCTCGCCGGACTGCGCATGCTGCGCCGCAGGACACCGTCCGCGGGGGCTACGGCGTCGGCGCCCCGCGCAGCGGGAGCGGGGGCAGCTCTGGGGGCGGTGACCGGGTTCCTCGGGGTGGGCGGCGGGTTCCTGGCCGTCCCCGCCCTGGTGGCGGCGCTGGCGGTGCCGATGAGCGCGGCCGTCGGTACGAGCCTGCTGGTCATCATCGCCAACGCGCTGGTCGCTCTCGCGGCCCGCGCGACGACCGAGGTCAGCCTGGACTGGGCCCTGATCATGCCGTTCATCGCGACGGCGGTCCTGGGCGCCTGGGACGGCAAACGGCTGGCCGCGAAGGTCAGGCCCGCCACCTTGCAGCGGGTCTTCGGCACCCTGCTGCTGGCGGTCGCCGCGGTGATGGCGACGGGCACCCTGCTGTGACACACCCGTGGGGCCTGCCGCGGACACCCCGGCGAACCGGGTGCGTCCGCGGCAGGCCCCACGGAAGGCGAAAGCTTTTCAGGCCAGCGAGAGGAACAGTTTCTCCAGCCGGGCCCGCATCTGCGCGGAATCCCGCACCTCGGGATCCTCACTGGTCATGCACTGCTGCAGACCCGTCGCAATGATCGAAAACCCGGCCCGGTCCAGCGCCTTGGAGACCGCCGACAACTGCGTGACCACGTCCTCACAGTCCCGGCCCTCCTCGATCATCTTGATCACACCGGCGAGCTGACCCTGCGCCCGCCGCAGCCGGTTCAGCGCCGACTTCAGCTCCTCGGCACTCATGTCGAGTTGCACACCAACCTCCTCACATACCCCCACGGGTATCCTACCGTGGGGGAACCGCTCAGAAAGGCGAACCATTCCATGACCACCTCCACCGCGATCGCCCCCGCCCAGGCCGCCGCCCGCTTCGGCGAGTTCACCGTGATCGACGTCCGCACCCCCAGCGAGTACGCAGGCGGCCACCTGCCCGGCGCCCACAACATCCCCCTGGACCGCCTCGACGAAGCCGCAGACGCCCTGAAAAAGGCCGCCCAGCGCGCCCCGCTCCTTATCGTCTGCGCCTCCGGAGCCCGCTCCGCCAAGGGCTGCGAGAAGCTGGCCGCCCAAGGCATAGCGGCCACTACCCTCGACGGCGGCACCAGCGCCTGGGTGGCCGGGGGCCAGGAGACGGAGCGCCCGGTGGGTGCCCGAGCGACCTGGCCCATGGACCGGCAGGTCCGCCTCGCCGCCGGCACCCTGGTCCTCACCGGCTTCCTGGCGGGCCTGGCCTGGACGCCCGCGCACTGGCTGTCCGGGGCCATTGGCGCCGGACTCGTCTTCTCCGGCGCGACCAACACCTGCGGCATGGCCGCAGCCCTGGCCAAGCTCCCCCACAACCGGCCGCCCAAGAGCACGGTCTCCTTCCAGGACACCCTGCTGCGCGTGGCTGCATGATTCGCCCGGCCGCCGCGGGGCCTGGTTCTGGACACGGGAAGACCCGGCAGCGTGAGGGATTCGAACTGGTCCGGTGATGCCCCGCCTGTCGTCACAGGCCGAATGCGCCGCCCTCGATGAGGATGAGCAGGCCGATGGTGATCAGGACCAGGGGCAGCAGGATGTGGCCCCAGCGGGCGAGAGCCTTGGCGATGACGGGTCGGGTGGCGAGGAACTTGCCCGCGAAGCACCACACGGCCACGAGCACGAGGAACACCGCGGCGTACACGCTCATCCCGCCGACGCCCGCGGTGGCGAACACGGGCACGTAGACGCCGATGTTGTCGCCGCCGTTGGCGAAGGTGACCGCCGCGACCTCCAGCGGGCCCGGCCCGCCTTCCGCGGCCTGTTCCTCCTCGGCCTCGCTGCCGTCGCGGCGGCCTTTCCATGCCTGCCAGGCGGCCTTGAGGCCCAGCGCCAGCGGCAACAGACCGAGGTACGGGATGGCGGACTCAGGCAGGAAGGTGGCCCCGAAGGCGGCGGCCACTGCAACGGCGAGGATCGCGGCGAAGCCGAGGTACTGGCCAAGCACGATCCGCCGGGTGGAGCCTGTGCGGCCCGCGCCTTGGGCGAAGAACAGCGCCAGGACCAGGATGTCGTCGATGTTGGTGACGGCGAACAGGCCGGCCGCCTGCCCGATGATGCCCAAGTCCACGAGTAGCGGTTCTCCTTTGATGCGGGTGTCTCGGTGACGCTACCGGGGAGCCCGCAGGACCTAGCGGTCAAGGCCGGTGCTGTCCATTCTCGGATTCTGGCTCAACTTCTGTGATTCAGTACGGCTGCTCGGTACCCGAGGGTCAGCGGGCGAGAGAACCAGCAGGTCAGCGGCTTGTGCGGTGGCGGGGCCCCGGCCGGTTCGACCCGACATCACAGAAGTCAGAAGTTGGGCCAGAGCCGGTTCTCGTGAACAAGGCCACGCGGGGCCGGGGTGCCGCAGCAGGAGTTCGGCTACTGCGGTGCTGAGCTAATCTGCTCGGTGCCGCGCCCGGGGCGGTCCTCGCGCCAGGACAGGGCGACGAGCAGCAGGCCGCCGACGACGATGAAGACGTCGGCGAGGTTGAAGGTGGGCCACCAGCCGGTGTGCAGGTAGTCGGTGACCCGCCCGTCGGGGGCGCGGTCGATGAGGTTGGCGAGGGCACCACCCAGGACCGCGGCGAGTGCGATGCCCCACAGCCGTCGGGACGCCGCGGCGGTCCGCCACAGCACGACCGCGACGGCGGTCGTGATCAGGGCGGTGACCGCGACGACGGTCCAGGCCGGGGCACCGGCGGCGAAGGAGAACGCGACCCCGGAGTTGAAGGCGAGTTCCAGATCGAGCGGTCCGCCCTCGATCGGGGAGCCCGGCAGGGCGCGCTCGGCCCATGCCTTGATGCCCAGGTCCGTTCCGGCCAGGGCGGCGGCCAGGGCCAGCAGCCCCGTCCGGCGCTTGAGGGCGCCGGAGGGGGCCACGGCTGTGGTGGGCGCGGTCACTTGCATCCGTCCGAGCAGGAGGAGTCGCCGGTCTTGGTGGTGGGCTTGTTGTCGTCCTCGCAGCCGTCGTCGCAGACGAGTTCGCCTTCCCAGGCTTCCTTGCCCTCCATGATGGCGAAGGCGGCGATGACGAAGCCGGCGACCGGGTCGAGCCAGGTCCAGCCGAACGCGGCGAACGCGAGCAGGCCGACGAAGGTGGACACCGACAGCCAGGCGCACAGCTTGGTCTCGGCGGCGTCCGCGACGACCAGGCGGGAGTTCATCTTCAGTCCGGCCTTGCGCTTGGCGCGGGCCAGCCACGGCATGATCACGATGGACAGGCCGGTCAGGGCGATGCCGACGATCGAGGTGTCGGGCTTCTCGCCGCCGAACAGGTCGCGGATGCCTTCGACGGTGACGTATGCGGCGAGCGCGAAGAACGTGATCGCGATGAACTTCAGTGCCCGGCGTTCCTTGGCCTCGTCCGGCTCACCGCCCTTGATCTCCGCCAGCAGCCGCACCAGGACGACGACGGCTGCGGCGACCTCGATGCCGGAGTCGATGCCGAAGCCGATCAGGGAGACCGCTCCGGCGACCGTGCCGGCCGCGATGGCGATGACGCCTTCGATCACGTTGTAGCCGATGGTGAACTTCGCGTACCGCACCGCGCGGTGCGCAGCCGGCCCGGTCACGTCGGGGACGGGGGCGGGGGTGGTGCTCATCGGGCGGGCTCCTCGGGGGCGGGGTGGGTTCCGTAGGTGGGGCACAGGTCGACGGCCTCGCCGGTCGCGGCGAGTAGCTGCTCGGCGGCGGCCAGCAGGTCCAGCAGTTCCGGGCGGGCCAGCGAGTGCAGCGTGGCCCGCCCTTGCGGGCGGGAGGTGATCAGGCCGCAGTCGCGCAGGCAGGACAGGTGCGCCGAGACCGTGGACTGCGCCAGCCCGACGCAGGCGACCAGGTCGGTGACCCGGGCCTCGCCCTCCGCGAGCCGCTTGAGGATCGCCAGGCGGGCCGGGTCGCCCAGCGACCGGAACAGAGCCACCGCCGCTGAAGGCGCCCCGCACGAGGTGGTGGCCGTACTGCCGGCCTCCGTGCTATTCATCGTCATGGAGCGATGATAGCCACAGGAACCGATAACATCCATGGGGGTCGTGTCATGCTGATGAACCGGATCGAGAAGGCGGCGGTCAACAATCCCGCCCGCCGGGCCCTGCAACGCTTCTACGAGGTCCCGGCCCTGCTCAAGCTGGCCGGCGGGCCGCTCGCGCCCGGAGCGAGGGCGGTGGAGGTCGGCTGCGGCTCCGGGTACGGGACACGGATGATCCTCGACCGCTTCGGCGCCGCGAAGGTCGACGCCCTCGACCTGGACCCGGGCATGGTGGCCAAGGCGAGGCGCCGCCTGTCCGACCGGCCGGGGCGGGTGCGCCTCGAGGTGGGGGACGCCACCGACCTGAAGGCGGCCTTCGGCGCCGAGGGCGGCACGTACGACGCGGCGTTCGACTTCGCGATCATCCACCACATCCCAGACTGGCGATCCGCCGTCGCCGAGATCGCCCGCGTCCTGAAGCCGGGCGGGGTCTTCGTCTTCGACGAGGTCACCGCACATGCCCTGGCCCGCCCCACCTACCGCAGACTCTTCGACCATCCTGAGCACGACAGGTTCACCGCCAGGGAGTTCCTGGCCGAGCTGCCGCGCCACGGCCTGGCGGCCACGGGCGCCTTCACCCGCATCAGCGGCGACTACCTGCTCGGCACCGCCCGAAAGCGGGCAGCGAACCGGGCCCGACCGCGACCGTGCCCGGCTCGTGCACCGTCCGGGGTGCGCGAGCCGGGCACGGTTGCGGTCAGGCCCAGCTGGAACCGGCCGTAGCGGTTCGCATGCGTCCGGACCGGAGGGGCCAGCGGGTCCACCTCGGTGAGTTTCTCGCAGCCCAGGACCTACCACCTCGGCATCATGTCGACCACTGGCCGCAGTGGGCACCCCGCGGTGCAGCAGCCCGTCCGCGGGTGTCGACAACGCCGGACCGACCGCCACCGGCGACCTGCTTCACAGCGCTCGAACACCACCCAGTTTCGATGATTGTCTATGTTGACGCTCATCAATGCAGGTGTCATGCTGGGCCGCGCAAGCCATCGACAGATGTCGAACCACGCAAGGAGCCGCCGTGAACGCGCCCGCCACCACCGAGCTGCCCGTCATCGTGATCGGGGCCGGACCCGCCGGCCTGGCCGCCGCCGCCCACCTGCTCGACCAGGGCATCGAACCCCTGGTCCTGGAAGCCGGTCAGAAGGCTGGTGCCGCGGTGCGCGAGTGGGCGCACGTGCGCCTGTTCTCCACCTGGGGCGAGGTCGTCGACCCGGCCGCCGAGAAGCTCCTCGCGCCCACCGGCTGGACACGGCCCGACCCGGACACCTACCCCTCCGGCGGCGACTGGGCCGAGCAGTACCTGCAGCCGCTCGCCGACGTCCTCGGCGACCGCGTCCGCACCGGTGCGACGGTCACCGGCGTCTCCCGCGCCGGCCGCGACCGCATCGTCGACGCCGACCGTGACCAGCAGCCGTTCGTCGTGCACTTCACCCACGCCGACGGCCGTGAGGAGCGCGTCTTCGCGCGCTCTGTCATCGACGCCTCCGGCACCTGGTCCACGCCCAGCCCGGTCGGCGGCAGCGGTCTCGCGGCCCTCGGCGAGCGTGCGGCGGCCGACCGGATCACCTACCGCGTGCCGGACCTGAAGGACCCCGCCGTCCGCGCCCGGTACGCGGGCAGACGCACAGCCGTGATCGGCTCCGGCGCCTCCGCGTTCACCGCCCTCGCCTACCTGGCCGACCTCGCCAAGACCGAGGACGGCGCGGGCACGAAGGGCGTATGGATCCTCCGCCGGGGCATCTCCGGCTCCACCTTCGGCGGCGGCGAAGCCGACCAGCTCCCCGCCCGCGGCGCCCTAGGCCTGGCAGCGAAGGCAGCCGTCGACGAGGGCCATGCGAACGCCGTGACTGGCTTCCGCACCGAAGCGGTCGAGCGCGACACCGACGGCCGCTTGGTCCTGGTCGGCGAGGACGGACGCCGCCTGGACGCGGTCGACGAGGTAATCGTGCTGACCGGATTCCGCCCCGACCTGTCCTTCCTCGACGAGCTGCGCCTGGGCCTCGACGAGCGCCTCCAAGCACCGGTCGAGCTGGCGCCGCTGATCGACCCCAACCAGCACTCCTGCGGCACCGTCTACCCGCACGGCCACCGCGAGCTCTCCCACCCCGAACCGGGGGTGTACCTGGTCGGGATGAAGTCCTACGGCCGCGCCCCGACGTTCCTGGCGATGACCGGCTACGAGCAGGTCCGCTCGGTGGCCGCAGCGATCGCCGGCGACCTCGAGTCCGCGGACCGCGTGGAACTCACCCTCCCCGAGACCGGAGTCTGCGGCGGCGCCGGCCTGTTCGACGCCCCCGACGCCGCTGAGGCCGACGGCGGCTGCTGCGCGCCGACGCCACAGCTCGTCCAGCTCGGCACCCCTGTCTCAGTCGGGGCCTTTGCTGAGGAGAGTCCGGCGGGCGGCTGCTGCGGCTCGTGACAGACCTGGGCACTCCTGCGCGCGGGGCCGCGACCGGAACGGGGGACCGGTCGCGACCCCGCGCCGCCCTTCCCGCCCTCTGCGCCACGCAGATCGTGAGCTGGGGCATCATCTACTACGCCTTCCCCGTCCTCAACCCCCGGATCAACGCCGCGACCGGCTGGCCGGCCGGGGCGACCACCGCGGCGTTCTCGCTGGGCCTCGTCGTCTCCGCCCTCGCCGGAATCGGAGTCGGCCGCATCCTCGACCAGCGCGGCCCACGCACCGTCATGACCGCCGGATCCGTACTCGGCGTGGTCAGCCTGCTGATCGTGGCCGCGGCTGCCAACTTGCCGGTCTTCTTCACCGGTTGGACGCTCGCCGGGCTCGCAATGGCGGCCACCTTCTATCAGCCGGCGTTCGCCGCGCTCACCCGGTGGTGGGCCCCTGATCACGTGCGCGCCCTGACCATCGTCACCCTCGCCGGCGGGCTCGCTTCCACCGTCTTCGCACCCCTCACCGCGGCGCTCGCCGACCATCTGTCCTGGCGCCACACCTACCTCGTGCTCGCCGTGGTCCTCGCCGCCGTCACCATCCCGGCCCACGCACTGGCCCTGCGCGCACCCTGGCCCGACGCCTCAACAAGCCCTGCCCACCAGGCCGCCGACGCTGCCGATGTTGCGCGCAGCCGTCCGTTCATGCTGCTCGCAGCCACCTTCACCCTGTCGGCCTTTGCGATGTACGCCGTCGTCGTGGCTCTCGTCCCGCTCCTCCTGGAACGCGGGTACACCACCAGCCAGGCCGCCTGGGCCCTCGGCATCGGCGGCGCCGGACAGACCCTCGGCCGCACCCTGTACGCCACCCTCGCCCGCCGCACCAGCACCACGGCCCGCACCACGAGCCTCATCGCTCTCGGCGCTCTGACCACGGCCGCGTTCACCGCCGCCCCTGGCCCGTACGGCCTCCTCATCGCCGTTTCGGTCGTAGCCGGCATGGTGCGCGGCAACCTCACCCTTCTCCAGGCCACCGCCATCACGGACCGTTGGGGCACTACCCACTACGGCCGACTTTCCGGACTCCTGGCCGCACCCGCCCACACAGCAGCAGCACTCGCACCGTTTGCCGGCGCCGCCCTCGCCGTACCCCTCGGCGGCTACGGACCGCTCTTCTTCCTCCTGGCCGCCGTTTCCGTGGCAGCCGCGCTCCTCGCACCGTGGACATCCACCGACGCCATACGCCATTGCCCCAGGCAGTGACAACCGCGAAATCCCCTGCAGGCACAGGCGAACCCGCCCTCATTCCGATCTTCAACCCGGGGGCGACGCGCGGGTTCAACGGTTGAGCCCTCCAGGAATCCGCCAACCCGCGCGCTTCCGACCGTGCTGCGGCCAAGGTCCGCCGAGACGAGACAGGGCACGCGGCAGTCGAGCGTCGCCTCGTCGCGCTCGGGGCAACCGCCCGCCGAGCCGAGGAGGACGGTGCTCGCTGGCTCTCTCGGGCGCTCGAGGAAGTCGGGGCGACGACGCTGCGCCACGGCGGCTGCCACAAGTACGCCCGAACCATCGGCCCGCACCGCACCCGGCTCCGACTGACCGGCCCCACCTACCCCGCCCCCCGATACGGGGCGGCGCCTCTCCCACCGTTTATCGAGCGAAACGAAGGAACCATCAGATGAGTCACGGGCTCAGCCCCACCGGGGCCAAAATCCTCAACACCAACGACCACGGTGTCGTCGCCGGGCACGCCGCTGCGCTCGCCAAGCTGGAGGCCGACGGTCTGATCGCCCCACACGACGGCGATGGCGGCACCCACCGGATGACCGACGACGGATGGGCGGCCCTGGACGCCTGGCGGCAGGCGAACCCGGGGCGCAGCCCGCTACCCGAGCTCCCGGGCGTCCTGCCGAAGCTGCCCGCCCGTCAGCACGACGCGGTGCTCACCGCCGCGCGGCGCCCAGACCAGAACGTCCCCGGCCGCGACGACCCGGCCTACCGGGCAGGGGAGACCTGGTTCCGCGGCTCCACCCTGCGGAAGATCGCCGCGATCGGCTACGCCGCCATCCGGCCCGAGCCGTACGACCATGGCCCGGCGACATGGGAGGAAACGGGCCGCTCTCTCTACCTCACGGAGGCCGGCCGGGAGTACGCCCGGCAGCGGGGGAAAATCGACGTTCACCGGCGGCGCGTCGTCGTCATCGCCTGCGGGGAGAAGAAGTTGCCGGACCCCGGCGTCAACGAGCACGGAAACTCGCTCCCTGGCTACCCCGCCGGCGAGCTCTACATCGGCGACTACCACCGGTCCCTGCGCGGGGCAGCGGACACCCTGACCGACCAGAAGTTGATCTTTATCGCCTCCGCGCTCCACGGTCTCGTCCCGCTCGACCGGCTTCTGCGCCCCTACGATGTCACCCTCCGGGACGAGAGGGCCATCACGCCGGACAAGGTCGGACGGCAAGCGGCGCGCCTCGGCCTCGACGACGCGGACATCGTCTTCCTTGGCGGTCAGGACTACGCCGCGCTGCTGCTTCCGTTCGTTCCGCACCTGTACGCGCCGCTGGCCGGCGGCATGGGTGACCAGCGGGGCCAGTGTGCGCAAGCTCGCGAGGACGCCGACGTGCGCGAGGCTTGGTGGAAGGAGGCGGCTGCGCTCCACGACGAGCACGCCGCCCGCTGAACCGGACTGTGGGTTCACTACCCCTTGTGGTAAACTAGTTAATGTCGAAACAGGGAGGGCAAACCCTGGGTCGGCCGCCACAGCCCACCACTTCCAGGGAGAACCCGTGCCTCCGCACGTTGACTTCCGCATCCCTGCGGATCGCCCCGTCATCGCCAACGTCGGCATGGGCGTCGACAGCTCCGCCATCGTCGCCCGCTGGCTCCTGGAACCGCAGACCCGCGGGTTCGGACTCGATCAGCTCACCATCCTCATCGCCAGCGTCGGAGAGGAGTACCAGCACACCAAGGACGCCATGGAGCAGGCACTCTTTCCTCTCGTCGCCAAGCACCGCGTACGGACGGTACAGATCGCGAGAGCCGGTCAGGCGGCGGCCGACGGCTACGTCGTCCTCGACGACACACGTACCCCCGCCCGGCTCGTCACCGACGTCCCCGTGACCCTGGGCGAGCGCATGCTGGGCGCCAGCACGGTGCCCCAGGTCAGCTCGACCCGCCGTTCCTGCAGTGACTGGATCAAGCACTTCGCGCTGGACTCCTGGCTGTCCGCCAACGTGGGGCACGCGCCCTTCGTGCACTGCATCGGCTACAACGCCGACGAGACCAAGCGGGCCGAGCGCGACCTGAGCCACAACAAGGGGCACCGGCTCCCGGATTTCCCGCTCATCAGGTGGAACTGGGGCCGTGACGCGGCCTCCGCGTACCTACGCACCCACCTGGGGAGGGAGTTCGGTCGCTCGTGCTGCTTCTTCTGTCCCTTCCAAAACGGAAAACACGGTCGCGAAGCCCTCGTTGCGAACTGGCGAGCCGAACCCGAGGCAGCCCTCCGATCCCTGCTGATCGAGCACAACGCCCTCGTAATGAACCCCAAGGCAAGACTCTTCGGCCGTCACGCCGCCTACGAAGTCGTACGAGACGCGGGCCTTCACCACCTGCTCGAACGCCATCACGACCGGATCGAACGCGCCGACTGGAGCGTGTACGAGGTTCGCCGCATCTTCCACGCCCGCGACGGCGACCCCCGGCTCAAGGGCCACGCCTACCGAAGCGTCCTGCCGCTGGAGACCGGCTCACGCGCGGCGATGAGCGCCGTCCTCTCCAGCCTCGCCGCCGGGCACGACGCCCCCGTCACCGTCGACGAGCACGGCATCACCCGCGCCCACCTGCGCACGGTCGGCCCGTCGTACCCCACCGCTGAACACTTCCTCGCCGTCGGACCCGCTCTCGCCCCGGCCAAGGCCAGGGACAACTTCGACGACGTCTACGCCGAGATCACCGGCGGCGAGACCTCCCTCGCCGCTCGACACGCGCGGCCCGTTCCGGCCGCCGCCTGAGTCCCTGGGGCAGCCGGCCAGCCCGATGCCCCCCGTTGAAAGCGAACCTGCCCGATGCCCCATCACACCGCCCCACTCCGGGCCCACCACTCCGACCCGGACAACACCGTCTGCCCACCCGACCACCGCTACACGACCAGCGGCAAACCGCTCACGCCCGGCTGCCCCGGGCGGGCCTACCACGAGGCGACATGCAGCTGCGGCAGCTTCACCTGCCGCGCTGGGTCGAAGTCGTACGTCAACGAGGAACGCAAGCGCCACCTCCTCACCCACCGCACCGACGACACCGGGAACCGCCGATGACCTCCCCTCTTGGACGCGGCGCCGACGCCGCCCTTCCGCCTCCCGACTCCCCCGCCTACTGGGACCTCGTAGCCCGCGCGGCCACCGGCTTCGTCAAGGCCACCCGAGAAGGGCTGATCAACAGAGAGGCGATCGGGATCGTCATCGCACTCCAGCAGCGCTACCCCCACGGGACGCTCGATCTGGCCACCGTCCTCGTGGCTGGAGTCCAGGAGCGGTGCCTTCCTGAACAGCTGACCGATGACGGCATCCCCGATCTGAATCTGCTCGCGCCGAACCGGGTCGACGCCGTCACCGTGCTGGAGGCCACCTCCAAGGCGAACGCCTTCTTCGGCCGGGGGCCGGCGACGGCCGCCGACATCGAACACACCCAGCAGCAGGTACGCGTTCATGGAGAGGTTCGCGCGCAGGTCACGGCCGCATGGCGAACCGCCGCGGCGTCACCACCCTCGTCCAGGCGCTCCGCCATCCGCTTGGCGCTGTCCGACCTGGAGCGCGACGCCCGCGCCACAGCGGCAGCGCTCAGCCTGGCCGTCGCGGCCGCGCTGAAGGTTCTTTGAGTCAGCCCCTGCCGTCGCGAACCCCACCTCACCAGGGCAAATGTCGCTGAATGGAGCCGGGGAGGGCTTGACCACCCCTCCCTGGTTAGGTAGACTAGTTAATGTCGAAACAGGGAGGGCAAACCCTGAGTCGGCCGCCACAACCACAGCGACAAGGACATCACGTGACCATGCGCCTTGCGGTCGAAGCCGGAGCCTCTCCGGCGCGACCAACTGCCGCCCCCACGCCACCGAGGGCGGCCCCATGACCAATCCGCAACAGGCCAGAGCCACCGACCAGGGACGGTACTACGAAGACCCCCAAGGCGGCCCGGACCTCATCTCGGTGACGAACGTGCTCGACCACTCGGTCGGCAAACCGATCCTCATCCCCTGGGCCTCCAAAGTCGTGGCCAACTACGTGCTCGGCAACCTGCCCCGGGTCGTCTCCCAGGCCCGCAAGGACCCCGAAGGCATCCTGAAGGAGATCAAACAGCAGCCGGCACTCATGCGTGACGCGGCGGCGGACCGCGGCTCCAGAGTCCACAACCGCGCCGAGGCCCACCTCCTACGCGCCCCGGTGCCGGACGAGGAAGACCCAGAAGTCACGCCCTACTTCAACCAGTTCCTGAAGTTCCTCGATGTCTGGGGAATCAATCCCGATCGGGACCTTGAGGCCGCCGAAGCTACCGTCGCGCACCGGGGGCTGGGCTACGCCGGGACCATGGACATGCTCCTGCACCTGCCCACCGGAGCGACGCGGAAGCGCCGACGGCAGCTCTGGCTCATCGACATCAAGACGAGCGAGACACAGGCGTCCACCACCGTGTGGCCCGAGTACGACATGCAGCTGGCGGCCTACCGGTACGCGCCGGTGATCTGGGCGCCCGACGGCACGGACATCCCGATGCCCAAGGTCGCCGGAGCCGCGATCCTCAACCTCCGCCGCCGTCGCGTCAACCTCGTCCCGATGCAGGCGAACCGGGCGTCCTTCGCCGCATTCCGCTCAGCTCTGACCGTGGCCAAGCACCTCCAGCACATCGACAAGACCAAGTTCATCCCGCTCACCCCACCCACCGACCTCGACCCCACGGCCCTGAGGAGGGCAGCCTGATGGCCGGACGACTCCTGAACCTCCAGCGGCAGGCCGCCGAACTCGGACGCCTTCGCACCGGCTGGAGCGTGCCCACCGACAAGGGCCGGAACCGACCCGTCAAGTCCGAGACCTGGATCGTCTCCAGCCACGACCGCTCACGAGTCGATGCCGCCGCCGAGATGTGGGGCGGCAAGGTCGAACGTTGGAGCCCGCAGGGCAACCACCCCGACCAGTGGAGGGTCATCACCGAGGCGACCACCATCGAAGCCCTCTTCCCGCCCGGTGACCCGCTGTCCCAGTACAACGAGATGTGGACGGGCGGCGGCTGCGCACGCCGCTGCGACGGCATCACCGAGAAGCTGTCCAAGAAGCCCTGCATCTGCCTCGACCGGCATGGAGAGAACTGGTACCTGCTCGGCCCCCAGCAGGTGTGCCGGGCGACCAGCAGGATCAAGGTCTTCCTTCCCGACCTGCCGGGGATCGGCGTCTGGAGAGCAGAGACGCACGGGTTCTACGCGGCCAACGAGTGGCCGGGCGTCGTCGACATGGTCCTCTCCGGCACTGGCGGTCGCGGCGTCATCCCCGTCGGCATGCGAATCGAGCAGCGTCAGCGCATCGCCGAGGGCAAGACCAAGAAGTTCCCCGTCGTAGTCGTGGAGGTCAGGGCCACCGCACGCCAGGCACTCACCGGCACCATCCCCGGCGCCGAACTCAGCCCCGTCCCGCCTGCCCACCTCGCGCTCGAAGGAACCACCCGCGACTACGCGGCCGAGGCCCGAAAGGCAGCCACGGCAGACGCAGCGCTGAAGATCTACCGGGAGGCGGAAGCAGCCGGTGACATGACCGACGAGCTCAAGGCCGAGTTGGTCGCCATCGGCAGCGCGAAGCGCGCCGCCGAGGCCAAGGCAGCGAGCTCCATGAAGACCGGAAGGAAGAACATGAACGCGGCGAACGCCGCCGAAGAGGAGCCGATCGACGCCGAGATCGTCGAGGACGACGACCCGGAAGCGATCTGGTTCGAGATCGTCAGCGAGGCCGGGGAACGCGGCTGGAGCGCCGACCAGCTCGCTGGGCAGTTCGCCGCGCGAAACGGTGGGATCGCCCCCGACTCGGCAGAAGCCCCCCGGCTCCGTCGCTTCCTCGCCGACCTGCGCGAGGCCGCCGCCTGAGCGTAGCGGCCGGTGCTGAGCAGCCGGCACCGGCTGGAGGCGCCGTCCGCCCTCCGCCGCTCGCTATAGTTACTCCTACGAATCTCCTTGTGGGTGACCTCGCTCTTCGAGTTTGAGGAACCCTGCGAGGTGGTTTGTGGTGAGGGGCCAGACGATTTTGCCCAAGCCGGTCCTCCGAGGCCGGTACGGATCTTCGGATCCGTGTCGTCTGGCCCCGACTCATTTTCTGGGTGAGGCCGACAGGGGTGGCTACGCGAGAACATCCGAATCCGCTGCTGGCACCCCTTCGTGCTACGGCCGCAGCACGAATCTCTGGATCTTTGCCATGCCTGGTGTGTAGCCGTCGGAGGTGTCTACCAGCAGCGTCGGGGCGGACAGGCTGATGGGGACGAACCCATCAGGGTCGTACACTCCAGCCTCCATGTCGGCGAGCAGGGCCTTGTCGCCGTGGGCGCCCCGGTGGCTGTCGGTGCGGGCGCGGTCGGTGATGCGTCGGGCGATGGTGGACGCGGGCGTGGTGCACCGGATGATCCGGAGGTCGGCGATTTCCGTGAGCGGCTCCAGCCCGGGGCGCCAGAGGCGGTCCTGGAAAGCGGCCTCGGCGACGACGGTCGCGCCAGCCCGTAGGAGGACGGTGATCGTCGCGAAGAACGCTTCCAGGGCCGGGATATTGAGTGGATCGTCGCCGTCGGGGTCGTGACCGGGATGGTTCATGACCATGCCCTGCTTGATCTCGTCACGCAGGATCGCGGGGCAGCCCAGGTGCCGGGCGAGTTCCCGGGCAAGGGTGGTCTTGCCGGTCGCTGGAGGGCCGCTGACGACGGCCAGGATCGGGGGTCGGATGGGCACGGGTGGACTCCCGGGTGGTGGTGGAGATGGCTGGTGCAGAGCACGTTGCCCCAGAGGCCCTCGGTCGCGCGAAGGAGCTCTAGCCTGCCACGGGGATGAGCGCGGTCCGGTCGGTGTTCGGGACCCAGCGGCGGTCCCGGGGTCCGTTGAATACGTCGCGGGGTAGGGGGACCGCCGCAGTGCTGAGCGTCTCGAAGACCTCCAGGAACAGGTCGTCCCCCTCCGGGGCGTTCTGGCTGGCCTTGGTGAACGCGGAGACCAGGGCCTGGACGTCGTCGCCGAACTGGGCCCGGTTCTCGTTGAACCAGGCTCCCGCCCACTGCGCCGCGTGGTCTTCCCGGCGCACGACCGCGATGGCGCTGACGTAGGGGTGGTCGTTGCGCAGGCTGCCGTTGCGGCCCGCGACCCCGTAGAAGTCGCCCAGTGCCCCGCTTTCCAGGACGGGTGCCTGGAGGGTGAGATCGCCGTACATCGCGGACAGGATCATGTGCGGGGAGTCGAACGGGATCGGCCGGCCGCCGGGGTTGTCGAGCACGATGACCAGCGGCCAGCCCCGGTCACGCAAGCCCTTGAGCTGGCTGGCGGCCTTCTTGATCTGCTTACGGATCGGCGCGAGCGCCTCGCTGAGCGAGCGGGACATCACCTGACCCGGGACGGCGTTCTCGAACATGCCGTACGTCTCGAACGCCTTCACCTCCGCGACGAGCGTGTGCTCGCCCGCGGTGATCAGGTAGTCGGGGTGGCGGCCGGTGCCGAACTCGGGCTCCACCTCGAAGGCGTAGCCCCGCTCCCGGAGGTATCGGGCGACGCGCGCTTCGGCTACGTCGCCGATCCTGGGTGCTGTCACGCGGGCAGTATGCCCGAGTCGGCCCTGGCCGGGTTAGGGCCTGGTGGCGATGATCGCCTCGGTGCGGATCACCTCGTCGAACCGCCCGGAAGGGGCGAAGGCGAGCAGCGCTGCGCGCAGGTCCTGCTCGAAGGCGTCCTTCTGCTCGCCGAGCTGGGCGGGGCTGGAGTACGACAGGCTGAACACCCAGCCGATGACCTCGTCCACGGTGCGGGTCAGGGTGTGGTCCCAGCGCGCGGTGTCGACCTGGGAGAACGGGGAGCGCGCGAGGACGTCCTGGTGGCGCTCCTTGGGGTGGGAGTAGGTGCCGGAGCCGGCGCGGCGCTCGGGTCCGAGGTAGCGGGTGCGGACCTCGTCGACGACGTGGCGCCAGTCGGCGGGCTCGAGGTCGCCGGGGGCGCCGCCGGAGGCGAGGACGATCGCTCCGCCCGGTTCGATGATCCGGTCGAGGTCCCGGGCGACCTGGTCGCGGTCCATCCAGTGGTAGGCCGCGCCCATGACGGTGAGCAGCACGGGCCCGATGTCCATCGCCGGGAGGGTGGTGGAGTCGCCCTCGCGCCAGTCGATGTTGGTGATGCCCTGTTCGGCGGCGAGGCGGCGGCCCTCTTCGAGCATGCCCTTCTCGGGGTCGACGGCGATGACCTCGCCGACGAGGGGTGCGAGGTCGAGGGCGATGATGCCGGGGCCGGCGCCGAGGTCGAGGACGCGCTGGGTGCCATCGAGGCCGAAGCGGTCGGCGAGCAGGGTGTAGAACTCGGGCGCGTAGCGGGGCCGGTGCGCGGCGTAGTACGGCGCGGTGGACGCGAACAGTTCGTCGGGCGTGTACGAGGTCACGGGTCCAGTCTCTCGCGGGGGTGCGGTCAGGGTCGGGCGTTCGGTCAACGAGCCGGAGCGGCGTTCAGGCGCTGCCACCAGTCGGCCAGGGGGCGGGAGCCGGATCCTTCGCGGGCGACGGAGCCGTCGGGGTGGCGGTCGCGGGCGCCGAGGAGCTGCCGTGCGACGTCGTCCAGGTCCGGCCGGTCGAGGAGGCCGGGGTCGGGGTCGTCGACGGCGTTGAGCCACCGGTAGCCGTACTGCATCATCACGGCGAGCCGGTCGTGGCCGGAGCGGTTGAGGCCGCCGGCGTGCCAGGTGCGGTTCTCGAAGAGGACCACGTCGTGGGGGCCGATGTCCGGGGTGATCGCGCCGGCCGGGTCGATGTCCCCCTCCGGGACGGTGACGGGCCCGGTGCGGGTGTGACTGCCGGGCACGAACATCGTGAGCCCGGCGTCCGGGCCCGGGTCGGTGAGGAAGTACGCCACCTTGATCGCCAGACGAGGCGTGCGATCGACACCGAGATCGGCCACGGTGGAGGACATGTCACGGTGCCAGCCGTGCCGGGACGGAACTCGGATGGTGCGCTGCTCGTCCGGCAGGGACGGCATGGAGATCAGGTTGCTCGACATCAGGTGGATGTTGGGGCTGAGCAGGCCGACGAGCGTGGGCAGTACGGCCGGGTTGGCCAGGAGCGGGAGGAAGGCGTCGTCCAGGGCGAGGACGCCGCGGAAGCCGTCCTTGCCGTCGACCGAGCGGTCCCGGCCCGTGGAGCGGTCGGTGGCCAGGAGCCGTACGGCGGCCTCGGCCGCGCGGTCGCGGACCTCGGGGGTGAGGGCGCCGCGCAGGATGAGGAGGCCGTCGCGGTCGAAGGCGGCCAGCTGCTCGGGGGCGGGTGCGAGCGGGGTGGTCATCGCGGCTCCTTGAGCATCGAGAGCGCCTGGGTGGTGAGCGCGGCGGCGGACATGCCGCAGTGCTCCAGCAGGTCGGCGGAGGGCAGAGGGCGGCCGGGGTCGCGGTAGCCGACCACGCGGACGCGAGCGGCTTCGCCGCGGCCGGCCAGCAGGGCTCGTACGGCCGGGGCCTGCGTGATGGTAGCCAGCAGCAGCGGGACACCGGGCGGGAACATGCGGGCGAAGTCGCCGTCGGACAGCGCGGCGGGCCAGATACCGGGAGCGCCGAGGGCGGTCAGGTCGTTGACGTGCACGTAGCGGATGCGGGCATCCGGGCGGGCGTCGGCGAGCCGTCCGGCCGCGCGGGACAGCTCGCGGGCCGCGACGTCCCCGGCGGAGGCCAGGACGATGTCCAGGCTTCCGGAGCCGGGGGTGCTCTGGTGCGGCCAGATTGCGGCGCCGACGGTCAGCTCCTCGCGGAAGGTGTCCGGGGGGAAGGTGAGCGTGTGGTGCTTGTCGGCGAGCAGGAAGTTCGCCCGGTCCCGGCCGGCGAGCATGACCGCGAGAACGGCGGCCGCGCGGGTGGCGTCGGCCGGGGTGTAGACGTGCACCGTGGGGTTCTCGGTCTCCAGCATCGCGGAGACGAGCCCCGGGTTCTGGTGGGTGTAGGTGTTGCGCCAGCCCAGCGAGGTGATCAGGTAGTTGATGTTCGCCAGCCCGCCCAGGCCGGTCGCGGTGCGGGCGCTGCGGTGCTTGAGGTGCTGGACGAGCAGGCTGGTGTTGACCGCGGCGAACGCCTCGTACGTGGCCAGCAGCGCGTCGCGGCCGGTCTCGGTGTAGCCCTGCAGCCAGGCGTGGCAGATCTCCTCGTTGAGGATCTCGCTCGCCCACGTCGGCATCCCGCCGTCGGGTCCGTCGGCCAGGTGCAGCCGGTTGGAGGCGGCCTCGTCCGGGCTGAACAGGCGGAAGGCGCCGGCGGCGGCGCGTTCGCGGATCACTGCGCTGAGCAGTGGCCACGCCTCCGTGCCGCGGACGGCGAGCGGGGCCACCGGCGGGGCCGGGCGGGGCCGGGGCGGCGGGTGCGGCAGTGCCTGCCGTACGGGGTCGGACGGCTGCCCACGGTCGGTGAACAGCGTGGCGGGCTCGTACGAGGCCAGCCAGGCGGCGAGCGCGTCGAACTCCTCCCGGTTGTGGGCGGGGTTCTTCAGCGGGGTCTTGTGGACGGCCGGGGTCCCGGCGATCCGGCGGCCGGCGACCTGCTCGGGCCCGGTCGCGCCCTTGGGCATGGTCAGGACGAGTACCGGCTGGGGGCGGGCGACCCCGAGCGGGCGGAGCCGGGCGAACACCTCGGCCAGGACCGTCCGGAAGCCGGCCGTGTCGGAGCCGTCGTGGAGGAACGGCTCGTACCCCAGGCCGGTGAAGTACGCGCGTAGCTCGTCCTCGTCGAGCCCGGCCAAGAGGGAGGGGCCGCCCATCCGCAGGCCGTTGGCCAGCACGACGGGCAGCACCGCGCCGTGCAGCCCCGAGCCGAGCAGCGCCCGCCGCGCGGTCCAGGCCGCCGCGGCGGCGCCGGTCTCCAGCTCCCCGTCGCCGAGCAGCGCGACCACCAGGCGGTGCGGGGCGTCCAGGACCATGCCCTGCGCGACGGCGAGCGCCGGCCCGAGCTGGCCGCCGGTGTAGCGCACGCCGGGGATGAGCGGGGTGATCTCCCCGCCGTAGGAGCGGGTGTGCGGGAAGCCCGCGGCCAGCGCGCGCAGGTCGGCCGCCGACCAGCCCGGTCCGCTGCCGGTCAGGGTGAGGGTCTTCGTCAGGTAGGCGTGGGCGAGCGCCGACGGGCCGGCGTGCCCGGCGCCGTGGACGACGAGGACCTCGCTGCCCGGGGGCCGCCATGCGGTGAGCGGCCCGAGGTGCGCAAGCATGAAGTTCACCGGCGGGCACACCCCCCAGTGTCCGCTCGGCGCCTCCTTCACGTCCTCCACCCGCAGCGGACGGGTGGGCAGCACGTTGTCGTTCAGGTACAGCTGCGCGGCGCACAGGTAGTTCAGCGCCCGCCACGCGGCCGTGACGGCCGTGTCCGGCACGCGCGCCGCGGCGTGGGCTGCGGCCTGGCTCCAGTCGGGGAAGTCTCCCGGGCCCGCCGCAACAGTGGGCCCGGGGGCCATGACGGTCTCGCTCACCGAGCCGTTCCTTTCCGCGCGGCGACCGCGTCCACGGCGGCGGTGAGCCGCCCGGCCCGGATCTCCGCGGTGCCGGCCTCGGTGACCAGGTGGAGGATCTGCGCCTGCTCGTGGGCGGGCACCGCCGCCCAGTCCAGCCCGGCCCGCTCCAGGGCGGCGGCCAGATCCTCGGGCACGCTGCGCGGGGTGCGGTCCCGCACGCCCTGCACCGTCAGCGGCACGCCGGTCACGCCGTCCGTGACGGCCGCGTACGGCACCGCGGCCTGCCCGCGCAGCGCGTACGCCACGACGGTCTTGGAACTGCCGGTGGGGAAGGTGACGCGCAGCTGGGCGCCGCGCTGGCCGACCGGTCCGCGGCAGGGCAGCAGCAGGAAGTCCCGGCCGCCGATCCGCTCCGGCCGGGCCACCACATGCGCGGTGTCGGAGGCGACCGGCAGCGGGAGCAGGACCATCGGGTCCGGGCCCGCCGGGTCGGGCTCGGGGAGCTGGGGCGGGCGGGTGACGGCGATGATGCCGCCCTGGCCGCCTCCGGCGCGCCGCGCCGCCTTGTGCGTGAACAGCGTCCGGTCCACCGTCGCGAGCAGGCTGTCGGTGAAGGCGTGCTTCCACCCCCTCTCCCGTTCGTTGGGCAGATCCCCGGCGGTGACGAACATCAGGCCGAAGGAGACCGTCACCGGCAGCGCGGCGCCGAGCCGGTCCCGCAGGATCCCGAGGGCCTGGTGGAACTGGGCGGCGTCGTCCACGACCGCGGCGAGGATCACCTCGTCGCCGCCGAACGTCGCCGCGCAGCCGGAGTCGAAGGGCTGCTCGCGGAACCACTCGCGGGTCGTGGCCCCTACGGTCGCCATGACCTCGTTGCCGGCCAGGTGCCCGTAGGAGGTCGGGTTGGTGGAGTTCGTGCGCTCTACGTGGTCCTTCAGCCCGTCGACGTCCCCGATCGCCAGCGCCACCAGCCGCCCCGCCTCCAGGGCGGCGGCCAGGCAGCGCGGGATGTGGCTGTGGAAGTCCGGGAAGGCGACCAGGCCGGTGACCGCGTCCTCACGGCTGCCCTCGCACCAGGTGCGCAGCGGCATCCGACTGGGGTCGAACAGCGGCACGGACGCGGTCAGCGGATCGTGGACAGGGGGTGTTGCCGGGCGGGACGTACGGGACGGCTCCATCAGCCGGCCACCTCCGATGTGATCGCCTCCGCCGCCGCCCGGGCGGGCAGCAACAGGAGGAGGGTGTTGAGGGAGTGCAGGCGAAGCGTGGGCGCGGCGGACATCAGCGGGCCGGTCGTGTGGTACCGGTCCACCCAGGCCGTGTGCCAGCCGACCGCCGCAGCCCCGCGGACGTCGGCGTTCACCGAGTCGCCGACGTGCAGCAGCTCCTGCGGTCGCAGCCCGCTGGCCTGCTGGACGGCCGCGAAGGCCTCCGGCTCCGGCTTGATCGCGCCGGTGCGCGCCGAGTAGAAGACGCCGTCCAGCAGCTTGCGGAACACGGCGGGTTCCTGCTCGGGAACCGAGGAGCCGAGCGCGTTGGTCATCGCGTACAGCGCGAAGCCCCGCGCGCGCAGCGCGGCCAGGGTGTCCGGCACCTCCGGGTACAGCTGCGGGTCCTCGGCCCGGCGCCGGGCCCGCTCCAGCACCTCGGTGAGCGCGCCGACGACCGCGGGCCGCCCGAAGTCGGCCGCGATCTCCTGGGCGAGGTCCTGCGGGGTGACCAGGCGCCGCTTGGCGCTCCTGCCCATGAAGGCACGGGCGTCCTCCAGGGAGATGCCGAGGACTTCGGCGACCTGGCCGGTCGTCGCCACCGGCTCCGGGCGCACCAGCGTGCCGCCCATGTCGAAGCAGACCGCCCGCACCTCGGACCACGTCCGGCCGCTCATGACCCGATCTCCCATGCCGGGAGCGGCGAGGAGGTGACCGGCAGCGGGGCGAGCCCGGCGCCGGGCCCGGACGGCAGCGTCCCCGCCTGCACCTCGGTGGGTTTGGTGAACACCTGCTGCCGCAGCGGCTCCAGCGTCAGGTGCCACTCCACCGCCGGGACCTTGTCCCGGCAGCACGCGCCGGCCAGCGCGAGCGCCGCCCACAGCCGGTCGCCGTGCGGGAACGTCGCCATGCCCAGGTCCGCGGCGACCTCGGTGGTGTGCAGGGAGCGGGCCAGCCCGCCCGACCAGCCCGGGTCGGTCTGCCACACGTCCACCGACCCGCCGGTCAGCAGCCGCATCTGCTCGTGCTCGTCGACCGCGTGCTCCCCGGCCGCCATCGGCACCCCGGCCCCGGCCGCCCGCACCCGGCCCCAGGCGAAGCCGCCCGGCTCCAGCAGCTCCTCGGCGAACGCGACCTCCAGGTCGGCCAGCACCGGCAGCAGGGCGAGCGCCTCGTCCAGCCGGCACCGGCGCAGTCCGTCGACCATGAACCGGCTCTCGCCCGCCGCCTCCCGCAGCGCCCCCAGTACCCGGGCGACGGCCCGCGGGCCCTGGCGCAGCAGCTCCTTGGTGAGAGGCCACTTCTGCCCCCAGAACCCCTGCCCGGCGATCCACTCCGCCGCCTTCACCGCCTCCGGCCGGGCCGGGTCCAGGCCGAGCGCGGACGCGTACACCGGCACCCGCTCCCGCACCGTGCCGCCCAGCAGCTCCGGCACCGACCGGCCCGAAGCCCGCGACGCCAGATCCCAGCAGGCCAGCTCGACCGCCGAGACGGCCTGCCGGGCGTGCGCCCCCTGCTGGTGCCGCCCGGTCCGCGGCCGGTAGCCGAGCTTGCGCGGCGCCGCCGCATCGTGCCCGACCAGCCCGTCGGCGAGCGAGTCCACGATCATCCGCGCCACGCCCTCCCCGACCGGCGCGTGCCAGCCCGAGACCCCGTCGCCGACCACCTCGATCGCGAACCGGGTCCGGTGCTCCGCCCACGACGGACCCGCCGGCGCGACCGCCACCGCGGCCACCGCATCCGGTAACCCCTCCGGCAGACCGGCCGGCTGCCCCGCCACCGGCCACACCCGCACCGCCCGCACCACCGTCACGGCCCCACCGTCCCGGCCGGCCATCAGATCCGCGCCCCGGTCAGCTGCTCCCCGGCGAAGGTGTACGCCCACGGCGAGCGGTAGTTCTGCCACCACTGCGGCCGCAGCCCCGTCTCCGCGAACAGCTCCTCGACCGCGCGGCGCATGGCCAGGTTCCACTCGATCGTGTCCGACCCCGGCGCGCGGTAGACGTCCATGAAGGGGTTGTGCGCCTGGAACGTCTGGAACCGCGGGAACGTCGTCGTCACCGGCACCAGCCGCTTCAGGTTCTCCACGGCCTCCTCGATCGGGTCCAGACCCACGATGTAGGTGAAGTCCGTGGTGATGCCCCGCTCCTTCGCCGCCCCGAGCGTGGCGACCATCTGGTCGACCGTCAGCGCGGCCTTGGACTGCTTGAGGATGTTCGCCCGGTTGGTGAAGCACTCCACCGTCAGCGTCAGGTGGAACGGTCCGAGCCCGGCGGCCCGGTCCAGGCCCGCCTCGCTGGTGAGCACCGACGACAGGAAGTGCAGCGTCCCCTCGCAGCCGGTGCTGCGCATCGCGGCGCGCACGCCCTCCAGGTGCTCCAGGGCGAGGTGCTCGTACAGGAAGCACCCGGTGCACACCGTGACGGTCTCGACCCCCGACAGGTCCGGCATCCCGGAGTTCGCCGCGAGGGTGGCGAAGTAGCCGGGCAGGTCGAGTTCGCGGATCGCCGGGTCCGACGCGCCCTCCAGGGTGTTCGGGCAGAACGTGCACCCGACGCACTGGGACCGCTGGTTGGAGTTCAGGGTGAGCATCTTGGTGCCGTTGCGCCAGTAGCCCAGCACGGCGTCATCGTCCTCGATGCCGGTGACCGCGCCGACCCGCTCACCGTGCAGCCTCAGCTCGCGCTCGTCGATCTCGAACGGCGAGTCCTCGCGGCCCAGCGAGAGGATCAGGTACGACGGGTCGGCCGGCCGCGAGTCCAGCGCCAGCTGGAACCGCATCCGCGGCTTGTCCAGCGGCGAACGCGCCCCGCAGCTGTTCAGCGCGATGAGCAGCACGTCCTCGGGGTTGATCTTCCACTCGCGGGCCACCTCTTCCAGGTGGCGCACGGATTCGAGCATCGGCTTCCCTCTCTCGCCTACGGAGCCGGGCACCGGAAGCCGGCGCCCTCGGAGTCGTGCGTCCCGGCTTCGCGGGGAGACTCTCCTCGCGAAGCCGGAGCCAGACCGTAGACGGAGACACACCCCTGTTTGCTCACAGCCGTGAACATGCGAAATCCCTGCAACAGCACCGGGCAGCGTGCAAAAACGGACGTTTTCATCGCGGGTGCTGAGGAAGGGAACGCGGCTGGTGTCCCCGCGAACTGCCGTAGGAGCTACCGGCTGATGCCCATCCGGTGCGCCAGGCCGGCAAGGTCGCGCTGCACATGAGAGGGCAGCCGCTTCCCGAGGAGGTAGCTGACGGAGTCTCCGATCAGCGCATCGGCGTGGACCCGCTGGGGGGCGATCAGCTCCGCCCGCAGGAACCGCTCGGCTGCGGCCGATTCCTGCCCGCGTACGTGAACGAGTGCCCGTCCCAGATCGGAGTGGTAGGCCGCCTGCCGGCCGGGCGCATTGATGATCTCGGGATGCACGCCGGTAGCCGCCGTGACCGCGTCGCCGTGGTGCCCGAGATCCGTGTTGAGGCTGACCCGGTGGATCTGGACGTTCGTGGGTCCGAAGTTGAGATGGAGGGCGCGCGTCTCCCCGATCCCGGTCGCCAGGCGCGCCGCCTCGGTCAGGTGTGAGCGGACGTCGGACGTGCGGTCACGAGCAGGTCGGCTCGGGTCCTTGGTGATGGTCGTGGCCGAGATCAGATGGAGCTCGCCGAGCAGCGCCTCGGCATTGGGGAGATCGAGGTGGCGTTCCAGGAGGTTCACCGTGGCTGTCGCCTTGGACAACGCCTGCTGGGGGCTCCCGGCCGCCATGAGGATGTGCGTCGCGAAGAAGCCGCTTAGAGCGGTGTAGACCGGGTCCTCGAGTTCGGCGATGGCTTCGCTGGCCCGGGTGACCGCGATGAAGGCCAGATCCGTGTAGCCGAGCGACTTGAGCATCAGGGTGCACGCTGGGTGATAGGCATCCGCCAACAGCCGCAGCACCCTCAGCCGCGTACGACCCTCGCTCGCCGCGGCCGCCGCCTGGAGGTCCGCCAATAACTCCGGAAGCCTCACCGCCAGGGCGCCGTACTCCGCCGAGTGGTACAGCCGGTTCGCCCGCCGCACCCGCGCTGCCAGCCGCGTCACAGGCTCCGCCGGTGGCCGACGGTCCGGCGGGCTCCCCAGAGTCATGCCCATCAACGTCAGCCGCAGTGCCGGGATCGCGGCATGGGCCTCCGTGGCGTGCGGGTCCACAGGGAGGAAGGGCTGCCCGAGCAGCTCCGCCGGCGCGACCTTCAGCGCGTCGGCGAGCGCGCTGATGTAGGAGGAGTCCCTCAGGAGTCGCTTCCCGCCCTCGATCATCGACAAGTAGCTGTTCGAGACACCCGCGAGGCCGGCCAGCTCACGGAGAGTCAAGCCCCTCTTGCCGCGGAGCGTCCGCACTCTCGTGCCGATCTGCTTGGCCCGCTCCTGCTGCCGCTCGTCCATGATCGCCTGCCCAACTCCCCTGGATCATGCGTAGGTTAGGCCAGGTGTGGCCGCCGCAACCCGGCATTCCCGGAACAGACCGAGATCACTTCATGCTGAGCCGCGCCGCGATCCCGCCCAGGACATCGGCGTGTTCCCGGGCGCGGGCGGGGAGCACGCTCACAAGCTCGCGAGCCAGCGGGTCCAACCGGGTGTGCAACGGCGCGAGGGATTCCGCTGCCGCCAGATCCTCGACCGCCGCCCCGTACTGGCCGAGCCTGGCTCGGGCGGACGCGGTGAGAACAAGAAGGGCGGAGCGGTCGCCGGCCGGAAGGTCGGCCGCCCCCTCCGCCCGAGCGAGCACCTCGTCGTAGGCAGCGCCCTCCGCTGCCGCAAAGGCCCCGGCGGACGCGACCTGGGATCGCTGCCACGCGCTGATGGCCTTCTCCTGAGCAGATGCGAGTAGGTGCTCGCTCTCCGCCGCCTGCCCGAGCGCCGCGTGCGCGACGGCCAGCGGCAGTAGAACCTCGGCCGGGACATCGGCCTCCCCCCGCACAGCCCGGGCGACGGCGAGCTCGGACTGGCCCATGTCCAGCAGCAGCCAGACCTCTTCCCCGAGCACCGCAGGGTAAGCCTCCGGCGGGGGACAGGCGTGGGACAGCAGGTTCCAGGCGAGATCCCGGTACCCAAGGCGGCGCAGGAGCCGGCTCACGGCCACGTGCGCGGCCGCGCGCAGTGCGGCGCCCCTGCGGTCGGCGTCTTCGGGGCGCGGCGGGCCGATCAGTTCCAGCAGCCCCGGAACCATCTTGGCGGCGGAGGCGAGCTCGCCGTCGTCGTCGGCCGCTCTCACTCCCTCGGCGAGCTCGGCCAGTCGAGCCTCATCAGCCTCTCCCCCGGCGCCGTCCGCGGAGAGTATGCGCGCCAGATGCCGGCGTGCGAACCACCCGAGGGAGTGCACGGTGGAGTGGCCGGGCCCGTACGGCATGTACGGCTGGCCGGTCAGCTCGGCCGGATCCAGCCGGAGACCGGCGGCGAGCGAGCTCAGCACGCGGCCTTGGTCGACCCACTCCTCCCCCGCCTCCAGGTCCTCGATCAGTTGGCCCGGGACGCCGGCGCGCGTCGCCAAATTGGCTACACCGAGGCCTCGGCGTATTCGCCAGTCGGTGAGGTGGCGGCCAACAGGGGTGGGGCCGCCGCTGTCGATCTCGTGCGTCACCAGGGTGCTCGCATGGCCAATCGCGGGCTCCGTGCTCATCCTCGGCGGCTAACGCCGGTCGCGGGTCAGGCCCCTCTACGGGACCACATGGGCTTTGCCGCGACACAGTAGCTACACGGAACCAGCCAAAGCGAATATGCCAGGTCCGATGTGTATACGAAGTCAACGAGCCCCAGAGTCAAAGGACTTCGAGTGCCGCTCGGCAGTCGGCTGAGCGAGTGACTAAAACGGCCGTTTTGGTGATCGTGCGAGGCGAGGCACGACGAAGGGCCCGCACCTTCAGGTGCGGGCCCTTCGTCGAGGTTCTTTGGGCTGTCGCCCTCTCCTGGAGGTTTGGTGTACGGCCAGCCGAAAGAACCCGCTCGACCGAGCGAGCAGAGGGGAGCCCGGGAGACTTCCCTCTGCTCAGGACAACGAGCAGTCGGCCAAGGCGTCACGGGTCGCCCTCAGTCGATCTGACGGGACGGGGGAGGCCTGGCCACACCTAGGCCGCCAGATCGAGACGGACGATCTCGATCTTCTTCACGGACCGCCTCAACTGCTCGACCGTCCTCGGGAGAGGTGTCCAAGCCGACTCCTTCTCGGGCATATCCCGGTTGAGCTGCGAGATCGCCCGGCTGTAGGCCCGCTCCAGGCCGCGGATCTGCAGCGGCATGCCGGACGGGCGCCGGCGCATCCCGCGCCCCTGCCCGGAGTGGTTGTTCCGGAGCGACACCCACAGAGCGTCCTTGGTGCCCTCGACGAACTCGATCCTCTCAGCGCGGATGTCGAGCCACGCCCTCAGCGCCGCCCGGGTGAACTGGCTGAGGCGGATGGTCTCGACGATCGGCAGAGCCGCCTCCCCCACGCCCTGGGGGCGCCGGATCAACGAGATGGTCGACAGATCCGGAGCGAGGGCATGGGTCGTCATCTCGACGAGCTCGCCAGAGCGAGCCCGGGTGTCGAGGATGACTCCGTACATCGCGAGGGTCCGCACGCGCCCCGCCTCGGACATGGGGGTATGGGCGGGCCGGGACAGCTCCCGGGTCAAGGCGCGGCGCTGCCGGTCGGCGACGGTAGCCTTCGGTGGATCCTTCGGCGCGAGGGGGAACCGGACGGGGCGCCCGAGGAACTTCGCAACGGCGTTCCAGGCGGTCGCCCGGGTGCGCATGCTGCTGTTGCTGGCCGGCACCTGTACCTCGTGGTCAGGATGCCGGTGGCGTTCTCGTGTGAGTCCCGCGCTGGCCAGGTCCGAGTACACCCACCAGGTGGACAGCGTCAACAGATCGTCGAAGGACGTCCTGGCCTTCTCCGGGAACTCGTCGAGCTCGGCCGCGGCCTGGACGTCCTTCACCACCCAGCGGAGGTTGGCAGCGCGCTTCTTCTCCGCCTGCTCCTGGCGGATCAAGGTCTCGACCAGCATGGACATCCGCGCGACGGCGGGGTGAAGCGTCTGCTCAGACATGCGGTCCAGCACCTCCGATGAGCCCGTCACCTGGCCCGTGGCGATGGATAGAAGGCCGTAGAGTCCAGGGTACGCAGCCCCGGACGGCTGTGCAGCGGTTGGCCCAGGGCGGAGATCACGAGAAAATTCGCCGACACACGCGGCCGAATTGATGCACATCACTAGTCGAGACGCATAGGATGATCGCCATGACCACACCGGGGACACCCATAACGCGCCGTCGGCGCGGCCGTCCCGTGGAGTACGTCGCGGGATCCGGCCTCCCCTGGCGAACGACGTTGTCCTTCGACCCGGACAACGCCGAGTTCATCGTGGGCCTGATCAAGCAGGTCCACCCGGACCTCTCCGCCGCGACCGTCATCAACGTCGTGATCGATCTGCTGCTCAAGACCAAGGCATCCGAAGGCGAGCCGCTGACCCCGGCCAGCCTGGAGGCAGCCCTGCGGAAGATCACGAAGGACTGGCCTGCGGCAGAGCACGCTGCCACTCAGGAGGAGCTGCCGATGACCGGGTGATCTGACCGCGGTGGAAGGCGTCCAGACACACGAAAACGCCCCTGTTCTAGACCAACAGAGGCTTCCCGTGATGAACGCCAGCTCCCCCGCTACCTCCCCTAAAAAGTTCTGCTCCGGGATCTCAGCTGCTTCCTACGGCGACCACTGAGACCCGCTCCATATCGACCTGTAGCGAGACCAACCTGTCGGGGACCAACCGCCGGGCCGGGCTCACTGCTGTCCTTCTCTGACCCGAGAGGACGTTGTCATAGTAGCAACGACCCCCCGGGACGGCACCCCCTTGCCTTTCCCCGGCGTGTCCGGTGAAAGCCTCAACGGCCCCGTCCCAGAAGACGAATGCCCCAATAGGGCTACCCTCATCCGCTTTCTGTCCTCTGTCTCACCGCGGCGCGACATGCGCGCCCTGGCGTGGGACGAGAAGACGGGTAGCTGGTCCGCGTACTACGAGGAAGAGATCACCGTCGACCAGGCCGCAGCCGTGGCCGGTCGGCCCGTGGTCGTCTACCTCACCCCCAAGAAGGGGCGTCACACTGATCCCCCCTTCACCCGGATCGGCTGCGACTTCGACGCCAAGCACCACAGCATCGCCCTCGCAGCCAACGACGCCCACCTGCTGGGGGCCTACCTCGACGCAGCCGGCATCCCCTATGTACGAGCGATCTCCGGCCCCAGTGGAGGCCGGCACGTCTGGTTCGCCGTCCCGGCCGGAGTCCCGGGCGAACTCGTCCGTCGCTTCGCGCACGCGGCCAACCTGATCTTCCCCACCTTCGACCCGCTTCCCCTGAGCAACCTGTCCGGCTACGGCGCACTCCGGCCGCCAGGCTCTCCTCACCGGGACGGCGGACACTCCGTCCTTGACGGCGTCACCGTCGACGAGGCCATCGACCGCCTGAAGCACGGAGCCACCCCCGCGCAGTTCGAGATGCTCACGCAGTGGCTTGAGGAGGAACTCCCTTTCCTCCCCCCGGCCGAGAACGAGCACACGCCGGTGGGGGATAGAAGGCCCTATGCGGAAAACGATCATGAAGGCCGGAAACCCGCACCCAGCGGCGGGGGGCTCCCCCCGAGCGTGGTGGACGTGCACGGTGCGGACCGCGTCCGTCCTCTTGAGACCGACGAGAACGGCCACCTGAAGCTCCCTGGCCAGCGGCGCGCCCTGGACGAACGAGCCCGGGCAGCCCTGCACACTCCCCTGGAGCCGCACCAGCAGCACTCCGACCGGATGTTCTCCTGCGTACGAGGCCTCGTACGCGCGCGCTTCTCCCGTGACGAGGGCTGGGAGACCGCATGGTCAGGCATGTACCCGGGCCTCGCCTACATCACCACCGAGCGGGTCGCTGGCAGCACGAAGCGACGCAAGCGGTCCAAGGCCGACGCCCAGAAGATCTTCACCCGTCAGTGGATGCTCGCCGCCGAAGTCGAAGCCCGTCGCCCTGAAGGGCACGCGGAGACCGCAGACCCCGCTCCGGAGGTCACCATGGCCGTCGGCGTCTTCCTGGAGTTCCTCTCCGACCTGGGGCCCGCCTACTGGAGCCAGAAGGGCCGCCAGTCCCATCTCGCCGTCGCCTTCTTCGCCGGCCTCCAGATGCTCGCGGCAGCCCGCCTGGACGTCTCCCTGGGCTCCCGCCGTTGTTCCGACGCCACAGGCTTCAGCCACGAGACGTGCAACGTCGCCCTGACCCGCGCGGTGGACGCCGGCCACCTGGAAGAACTGGATCGGGACCCGAAGTACGGGAACCGGCGGGTCACCCTCCCGCAGAGCCTGCTCGGAGAGCTCCTCCACCGGCCTGCTGCCACTTCAGAAGCACCAGACACAGGTCTGACACAAGCCCGGAACGGGCGCCGGGGGGTGCTGGGGGGACCTTCAGGAGGGATTGAGGGATCCAGGTCCGCGCTTCGCGATCATGTCGGGTGGCTCCTTGAGCTGTTGGCCAGCGACCTGTTCGCCCACGGCGGGAGGCTCGGACACCACGGTGCCCACACCTGGATGATCATGGAGGCCGCACAGGGCCTTCTATCCCTGGACCGTCTTATCCAGGAGACTGGATTCGGGAAGCGTACCGTCATTCGCCACATGCGTGAATTCAGCCGCGCCGGGCTCGTCACCGGAGACCTCAGCGCGGGGTGGACGAGGACGGGGAAGACGCTCGACGAGGCCGCACAGCGGTGCTCCACGGCCGGGACCAGGGAAGCCCGGGCGGCCCGCCACATGATCGACCGCATCGTCTGGCGCTGGTTCCAGGACGACGTGGAGTGGCTGCGGCTGCCCAAGGAAGAGAAGAAGAGGGCCCGCCGGGCGCCGGCTGAGCAGACCTGCATCAAGGTCGGCGGAGACAGCAGTGGCGGCCGCCGCTTCCCACGACGGACCTGCGGGTCCCCAGACCACTCCGAGGCCGCGCGCCTCCTCGTCGAGGAGCTGATCGGGGCCTAGTCAGGAACGTCTCCCACAGGACAGCCGGGCCCGGTACCTTCAAGGGCATGGCCGACACACAGCAGACCCCGGTCCAGATCGTCGGGGAGACCGCAGCCCTCGTCCGCGAGCGAGCTGACCAGAGGCACATGTCCGTCGATGACTACGTGGGCGAGCTCGTGCGTGAGGACAGCACGGTCGACGCCCGCGAGCGGTTCATGACGGGCGCCCGAGAGGTCCTCACGGACTTCGGTGACGTCATCGATGAGGCGGTCGGAGAAGCCGCGGCGTGAAGCAGCTGAGCATCGACCTGTCCTGGATCCTCGACGTGGCCCGGGAGGCCGGCCACGAGGACCCTGCGATCCTCGACTACGGCGTCGCCATCGCCGCCGTCGAGCGGCACCGAGCGATCTGGGCCGAGACCACGGTCTACGACGGCCCGTTCGTCCGCGCGGCCGCGCTCGCGCACACCCTCGGCCGACTCCGCTGGCTCGAACGCTCCAACGTCCGCGTCGCCATCGCCGTCGCCTACGGCTACCTCCTTGGGTGCGACCTCCCGGTCAAACTTGACCAGCCCAAGGTCAGCGCCCTGGCCATCGAACTCCGGAACGAAGAGTGCACGGCAGAGAGAATCGCCGCACTCCTTCGAACCTGGACAACATGATCGAAAAGTAATGCTGCTGGTGGTCCGTCCCGGCGTACCGTAGGCGTAGCGGTCGGGTCCCGGGTGTACCCCCCTCGCCCCGGACCCGACCGCTACGCGCCTCAGCCCTACGTGCTGGAACCTGAAGCACACTCAGGCAACGTGAAATTCAGGCCCGTTCGGTACGGCCCGCAGGGAACAATCAGGAGCATGGCCCGCTCGTTCTTCCGCTCCCCCGTCGCCGACCGCGAGTACGTCCAGAGAGTCCGCCGGCACCCGCCCAGCTCCCTCCTGCCGCTGATCGCGCGAACGAGCGCGCATTGGCCGACGAAGGAACGGTGGACCACCGACCGCACCGGGCTGTACAGGCCTTGGGGTCTTGCGGACGCGGCCTGGGTGTCGCTGGCCCACGGTAACGAGCACCGGCAGAAGGTGGCCACCGAGAACGACCTGCGCGAGATCCTCGCCCAGTACGTGGCCTTGGACGACCCGCTGCGGCACCTGCCCGTCGGTGAGCGCCTGGAAGGGTTCCTGCTCCGGGTCGCGGGCCAGCAGTTCACCTGGCAGGAAGACGACTTCTCCGAACTCGCGCGCAGCCTCGCCGTGCTCGTTCAGACCAGGCCGTCCAGACCGTTGGAGGTGCTCACCGCCGGATGGGAGCAGGACCTGCTCGGCTGCCCGCTGCCTGACTACGTGGGGCTGGGGCTGTTGCTGTACACCGTGGCGACCGCCCGGCAGGGCCGGTTCGACCTTGCCTGGCTGCCCGAGAACGAGCTCTCCGTCTTCGAGGCCATGACCAGCCGAGCGGCGATCAAGACCGTGGTGGAACGGCACTTCGCTACCAGCGCCACAGAGGAGCGCGCCCGCGTCGAGGCCGGCCTGCTGACTTCCGATCCCCTGCTGCGGCGCTACACCCCCAACCCGCTGCGAGCCCGCCCGCTGGTCCGCGGCTACGGATGCGACTACCTCATCCCGGTCACGCCCGCTGTACTGGGCAAGGTCAGCCCCATGGGCCTGTTCTACACGGGCCGGGACCACTACACGGACGACAAGACGTTCTTGGCGTTCACGAGGGATCTTGCTGAGCTGTTCGAGCAGTACGTCGGCCGCCACCTCCGGCTTCTGCCCGGCGTCGAGGTCTTCCCGGAGATCGTCTACGGGAAGAACGGAGAGAAGAGCGTCGACTGGATCGTGGTCCTGCCGGGCCTCGTGCTGCTGGTCGAAGTCAAGTCCGTCCGGCCCACCGCCAAGCTGCGGCTCGGCCCTCAGCACGAGTTCGCTGACGAGCTGGACAAGAAGCTGGGCAAGGCCATAGGGAAGCAGATCACCACCACCGCGAAGCTGATCCGTGACCGGCACCCGAAGTTCACGCATATCCCCACCGACCGCCCGATGTTCGGCATCGTGGTCACCATGGAGCCGTACCACCTCGTCAACACCCCCGACTTCCGGGACACCCTGCCGACCACGGACGTGCCCACGCTGGTCGCCCCGGCGAGCGAACTCGAGGACGCCGTAATCGCGACCGACCCCGGTCTGGAACAGGCGCTGCTCGCCCAGATCGAGCAGCCCACGCCCGCAGGGTGGTCGCTACGATCCCTCGCCGACGGGCGGCCCGCCATCAACCCGATCTTGGACGAGGCCTGGGCGGCCTACCCCTGGGCAAAGCCGCGTAACTTCGAGACCGACGCCGTGGCGGCACCGTGACCGGCACTCTCCCACCCGTCGCCGGCGCGATCTACGAATCGCTCCGGCCGTGTGCCCCGGAGCGTCGGCCGACCCGCTTGATGATCACCGCCCCCGGCCCGAGTGAATCCGTTGTCGTCGACGCCTACACCGGCCGTCGGCCACGCACCGTCCCCTCCGCCCGGCTCCACGAGGCCACGTACGACCCGGCCCGCCGCCGTTACGCCCGGGCCGGGTACGTCCGTGCCGAGGCGTCGCGCCACCTGGCCGACGTCGTGCGAGCCGCGCTGACCGCCCGCAGGATCCCCGACGGCCTGATGAACGGGGCGAGCTTCTCGAGCGACCCCGTCCTGGGCGGCACGCTCACCCTCGTCTGCCAGCCGGACCATCCTGGAGTCCGGGCCTCCATGGCGGCGCTGGCCGCCCTCGGAAGATCGGCGGTCGTGATCCCCGACCGCGATCCGCGTACCGTGCTGCGCGTGCGCTACGGGTCCGGCAGCGCCCTCTGCCCAGTACGGTGGATGACGCGGGACGACTGGACGATGCACTACTGCGGGAAGCCCCTGGGACATGCCGACGGCGAGCACGAGGAGCCCCACACCTACGAGCTGCTGCTGGACGGCGACGACGACGGGTTGGACTGGCCCGGCCACCGCCCTCCGGCGCCCCCAGCTCCAGGGCCCGCCCGCGCGCTTGCCCGTAGCCAGGCAGGCCTCGCGGTCACGGACGACTGCGTGCTCGACCCCAACGAGGCCGGGCGCGTCCCCGGCTTCCGCCAGCACTTCACCGTCCAGCTGCGGACGACGGCTCTTCGCCGTACCCAGCGACCCGACCTGATGACGTACGGCCCCCTGGACCAGGAGGAGGCGAAGGCTCCTGTCGCCGCGGTCACCGACGGCGCGGGTAGGCCGTGGCGCCGCCGGGCCAGCGGTGCCTGGATCCAGGCCGGGAGCGGCAGAGAACCCGAGACCGTTCTTCCTTGGCACCTTCTCGCCTTCCGCCACGCCCCACTTACGAGCTGGCCCGCCGACCGAGCCGGCGGCAAGGGGTGAACGGCGCGCACGCGGCGGAAGCACTCCTCCACGTGGGCGTGGGACTGCTGCCAGGCACCGCTCCGGAGACCGTCGCCTAGAGGCTCGCCGACGCCGTGGTCCACCTGCCCGTGCCGGCCGCCGCTGTGATCGGCACGCACCCGATGCCCGCGGACATCGCCGCCCAAGCCCGAGCCCTCGGTGAGCAGCAAGGTCTGGCCGCAGCCGCCGAGGAGCACGGCACGCTGTTCGCCCGGATCTGGTTCCAGCCGTCCGAGGTCCTGCCCGCGGAAGCCGAGACGGTGGCCATCGCCCTCGTACAGATCTGGGAAGAGCGCGTCCAAGGCCTCGCCACCGGCCTGATCTCGCTTTCGTGCCTGCCCGCTTTCAGCCAGGAGACCTGGTTCCGCGGGGCAGTGGGCTGCACCAGCCTGGCCCGCACCTCCGCAGAGCCTGACGGGCTCATCCCCGCTCAGGACTGACAGGCAACCGAACGCTTGTCGGCGCCATCAGCGAGGATGGCGGGAAGAGGATCATCCACTTGGGGAGGAACCGCATGCCCGACATCTGGGTCATGGGCACGACACAGCACGAGGGCCGGAGCGGGCAGCTCGTCCGTGCCGACGCCATCACCCACCTGAGCGCGACCGTGGACAAGGTCACCGCGTCCCGAATCGGCTCCGAAGACGCGGTGACGTTGGTCCACAAGGACGCCTTCGGACTCGGGGTGCCGGAACCGCTGCCATCGCTGCCCGAGGACTTCCACCTTGCTCTCCTGGTCAAGCTCGGAGAAGCCCGCACCCAGGCTCGTGACGGCAAGGAGGACCTGGTCCTCGTCCCTGGCGTCGACGACAACAAGGAATGGGACTGGACGATCGTGCGGGCCTCGGAGCTCTGGACAGGCTGATCTCCCGCATCCACGGGCATCCGTTGCCGCACTGTCCGCACCACCTCGGCTTTCAGGCGCCGGGACGAGGTGGTGGTGCACCGTCCTCGCTGGCTTCGCGTGCGAGGGCAGCCAGGTGACGCAGATTGGCGGCAGAGGTCTCCCTGATGATCGACGCAGGGGAACACCCGAAAACGATGCCCTCGGCCCGCAGCTCGCCGAGCACGACGATCGCCTCGATCTTGTCGAGGGCCCGGGCGCAGGCGACATCGTCGAGAGCGTTCGCCGCCGCGATTCCTGCCAGGTGGTCGGTTAGTTCCTGCTGCTGAAGCTCGCTGAGGCTGATGGTGTTGCCCGCGCGGAAGGTGGAGAACCACGCCGGTTCCGGAGCGCTGCGCTCGGCGAGGTCGAGTCCGGCTTGGAGCAGCGCCGTACGGAGACGAGCGACCCGGGCCGGTACCTCAGGATCTGCCGTCGGCGCGGGGGGCGGGGTAGGGGGAAGGGGAGGCGCCGGTGTGGTGGGGCGACGGCGGCGGAGCTTGGCGAACACCCCTCGATGATGCCGAGCGGTTTCCACTGGATGCCAACCGTGACCTCGTTACACGCTGTGACAAGTCCCACGTCAGTGGTTCGGAACGCGCGCCTTAGGCTCCTCTCCCAGCCGGACGTCACGCTCGTCGGGACGCGGCGAGGAGCTCGTTCGCACCTTGGCCGATGAGGTCCTCGGCCACACCGCGACCCACTGCCTCCGGGGTGTTCCCCGTCAGCTCGGACGACAGCACCACGGAGCCGTCGGGTGCGTAGACGCGGCCCGCCAAGCGCACCGCCCCGGACTCGTCGGCGAGCGCGTGCCCGGCGATCGGTGCGTGGCAGTGCCCGGCGAGGGCGCGCAGCAGCGTCCGCTCTGCGACCGCCGCCCGGGTGGCTCGCGGGTCCACCAGCGGCGCGAGAACCGCGCGCGTGGCCGCATCGTCCTCGTGGACTTGCATCGCCAGCTGACCGGCACCGAGGGCCGGCACCATCCGGTACGCGCCGAGGATCTCTGTCCCTTCCTCCTCCCGTCCGATCCGGCGCAGCCCGGCGTTGGCGAGGATTACGGCGTCGACCTGGCCGCTGTGGGCGAGTTGGAGGCGGGTGTCGGCGTTCCCGCGCACGGGGACGATCACGAGGTGGGGGTGCGATGCCGTCAGCTGGGCGATACGTCGCGGAGCGGACGTGCCCACGCGGGTGCCTGGCGGAAGGTCGTCCAGCTTCAGGCCGCCGGGGTGGACCAGGACGTCGTTGAGGTCGTCGCGCGCGGGGTACAGGCAGATCAGCCCCTTCGGCGCCGGGACGTCGCCAGGCATGTCCTTGAGGCAGTGGAGCGCGAGGTCGGCCTCCCCCTGGAGCACGCGGTCCGTCACCGCGCTGATGAACGCGCCCTTCCCGCCCTCGCCCAGCTCCGACAGAGGTCCGGCCCACCGGTCGCCCTCGGTGGACACCGGAACGAACTCCGGTGCCACGCCGGGCGTCGTCCGGACGATCTCCGCCATCAACCACTCCACCTGGGCCGTGGCCATCACCGAAGCCCTGCTCGCGATCCTGATGCGATGAGTCATATCGCTGGACCCTAGGCCCGCCTGGGGTCTGCTCATGCCGACATCACGTCCGCTTCTCGCACCCCGGCTGCTGCGGTGCGAGCAGTGTCAGCAGCGGCGTCTGCGCTGTGACCTGCGCATCATCTGGACGAGGGATACAGGGGCCCGATCGCCGGCCTAGCTGAACATCCCGCTCCGTTCGGGTACCCGAACGGATGGAAACCCTGTTCCCCAAGCCGAGGAGCCCGGGTTACGTTCGGTACCAGCAAGATCGACGATGGGGGGCTCCATGCACGTCGCCAATGCGCTTCCCGGCCGGCCCCCGGGAATCCGTGAGGACGCCGACGGCCTGACCGACCGGCAGCGCGCCGTCCTGGCATGCATCCTCGAATCCGTCCGCTCGCGCGGCTACCCGCCGTCGATGCGCGAGATCGGTCAGGCGGTTCACCTTTCCAGCACCAGCTCCGTCGCGCATCAGCTCCAGGCCCTCGAACGTAAGGGGTTCTTGCGGCGGGACCCGCAGAGGCCCCGGGCGTACGCACTCGCTCCGCACGCCCAGGTGCTTGCCGACCCCCACCGGTTGCCGACACCGTCTGACGCCTACTTGGAGACACGGGCCGAACAGGCCGAGCGCACCGCCCTCGTGGCGCACGTACCGCTGATCGGGCAGATCGCCGCTGGCCCGCCCATCACGGCCGAGCAGGCTGTCGAGGACGTGCTCCCGATGCCGCGTGCGGTCGTCGGGCACGGTGACCTGTTCGCGCTCACGGTCGTCGGAACGAGCATGATCGACGCGGGTATCCGCGACCGCGACATCGTCACCGTGCGCCGCCAGAGCACCGCCGAGCCCGGAGATATCGTCGCTGCCCTCCTCGACGGCGGCGAAGCAACGGTGAAGAAGCTCCGCATCGCAGACGACGGGACGTGGCTCATGCCGTGCAACCTGGCCTACTCGCCGATCCGGCTAGGAGACGACGATGCGATCCTCGGCAAGGTCGTCGCGGTGATGAGGGCCCTGTAGCAGGGCCGAAGACACTGGCCGTATGAGGTCTGCCCCGGCTCAGGCGATCGGCGACGCCGGTTCGGGGGGCTCATGCCGGGCCCGGCCCCTGCTGGCCTGGTGTCGCGGCCATCTGTTCGAGCTTCGCAATGAGGAGCCGCGCGTCGGCGACGGCGTCGTGCGGGCCGCCGAGCGGCTGGTTGCGGTAGGCGCCGCGCTTGGCCGACCACAGTCCGCGCCACACCGCGTACGGCACCATCGCGTCCTCCCACCGCACCCGGCCCAGCCACGCGTCCGCCGCCGCGGCGTCGCCGTGGTGATGGCGGTGGAGCTCGCGCTCGATGACGCCGCGGTCGAAGTCCATCTTGTAGGCGACCGCGACCTTGCCGTGGAAGACGTCGGTGAGGCGGGGCAGCAGCTCGCCGAAGGCCGGGGCCTGGGCGAGGCGGTCCGGGGTGATGCCGTGCACGGCGACGGCGGCCGTCTCCAGGGCGGCGTTCGGCTGCACGTACTCGTTGAAGACCACGGCGCCCGCGCGGTCGACGGCGGCGATCTGCACCGCGTACGCGTTCTCCAGGCCGGTGGTCTCCACGTCGACCGCGAGGAGCGTCTCGTCGGCGAGAAGGCGGCGGGCCCAGGCGGCGACCTGCTCGCGCTCGCGGGTCCACGACGCCGGGCGCCGCAGGGCACGGATCGCGTCGTCCAGGTCGCGGTGGGCCTCCCGCGTTCCCTGGACCCGCCACAGCGGCCGGCCGCCGTCCGCCTCCGCCGTCACGCTCCCGACGTACACCGCCGCCTCGTACACCGCCCACACCGGGCGGTCGGTGTCCGCAGGCCGTACGAACTGCACCGGCTGTTCGTCGACGTCGCGGACGAACAGGTCCTCCCACTGGCTCGGGTCCGTGATCGTCATCAGCCGCCCCCTTCTTCTCGTCCGAGCACCTGCGCCGAACCGGTGGCCGCGGCCACCGCCTCACGCGATCATGGCAGCGTCCGCCGCCTTCCAGGGAGGAATCCGCCCATGTCGAACAAGACCAAGGCCCGCCGGCTCGCGCCCGGCCCGGACCGCGACAAGCTCGCCGCTGACCTGAAGAAGAAGTACGACTCCGGGACGAGCATCCGGGCCCTGGCACAGGAGACGGGCCGCTCCTACGGCGGCGTGCACCGGCTACTCAAGGACGCCGGGGTCACCTTCCGCTCCCGGGGCGGAAACCGGCGCAGCGCCGAGTCCTGACCGCGGGGCCGGGCCGCTTGTCGCTGCGGGAGCCCTCCGGCAGCGGCTTCGAGCACATGACGTACGCGCACCGGCGTATTCGCCCGGCCATGGCTTCACGGTACGTCCGGCTTCCCGGTGGTGGCGGCGGCCGGGGCGGACCCCGGCACCGACGTGCACGGTTCCCGCTGGCCCCCCCGGTCCTCGGGCCTGGTGTCGGCTGCGGAGGTCCGGGGGAAGGGTCAGGCGACGAAGGCCACGTAGGTGCCGGTGGTGAGGCCGGAGAAGGTGATCAGCTGCCGGGGCTTGAGACAGCTGAACGCGGCGTGCATCGCGATGCCGGCCGCGACGGCGTACGGCATCGTCTGCGGGATGAGGAGCGCGATGGGCAGCGCGAGCTCCGCCGCGATGACGGTGGCCGCGAGCAGGCGCCAGATGCGGATGTCGCGGTCGGTGAGGCTGCCCAGGTGGCGGCGGACGAAGGCGGGGACGGCGTACTGGCCTCGGCGGTGCGGGAGTTGGTCCCTGACCTGGGTGTAGGTGTGGACCCACTGGGCGAGGTAGAGGCCGGTGCGGAACTGGTCGCTGCGGAGCTTCTGCCAGGCGCTGTTCCAGTAGATGTCCGTGGTGATCAGCACGAGGAGACATAGGGCCCACGTGTTCGCGGCGCTCGGGGCGTGCTCGATGGTCAGCCCGTGGCCGAGGTTCCCGGCGACGAGGAGGCAGGAGCCGGTCAGCAGGGTGTAGCGCACGGCGTTGGGGCTCTTGAGGTAGAGCAGTTCCATGGCGGCGCCGGCCAGGACCACCAGCAGCGCGAGGCGGGGGGCGATGCCGAGCGCCAGGGCGAGTGCGGCGGTCGTACGGATGAGCAGTGCGGGCCGGTAGACGCTGGCGAGGAGCCGGGCCCGGCGGGGTCCGAAGCGCTGTTCGGCGAGGTGGAGGCTGAGCGAGCCGGGGCTGAGGCGGTCCCAGCCGCCCTGGCCGAGGGCGAGTGCGAACCGGGCGGTGAGTACGGTGCCGAAGATGATCCGGAAGAGCTGGAGCCTGCCGGGGTCGGTGGGGTGGGTGAAGCCGGAGGTGAGCGCGTCAACCAACCACACGGCTGTTCACCACCTTCACGGGCTGCTCGCCGCGGGCCGTGAGGACGCGGCCGGTGCCGTCGATCCGGTCGTACCGGCCGCTGTTGGTGAGGTGGTCGAGGATCGCTTGGAGCTGGGGCGTGCCGAGGATGAAGGAGCCGGGCGAGAGGTGGTCGTAGACGTTGACCGGCTCGGCGTGGCCGTCCTTGGTGCCGGTGAGGTGGACGATGGTGAAGGTGGCCCGGCAGAACATCTTCCAGCGCAGCCAGCGGCCGGGCAGGGGCGTGAAGCCGGTGATCATCCACGCCACGAGGGCGAGGGTGAGCACGATCTGGACAGCGGACAGCACGGATTCGCGCATGGGTGAGGGACCTCCGGGTCGGGAGGGTGAAGGCGACAGCGGCGGCCCCGCGGGCGGGCGCCGCGGGGGTCAGTGCTCGGGCTTGGGGGGCCGTTGCATCAGCGCGGACGCGGCCTGGTCGAGCGTGACCTTCTCGTGCAGCAGGTCGGAGACGATCTCGGTGATCGGCATCTCGACGTCGTGGGCGCCCGCCAGGGCGAGGATCGCCTCGGCGCTCTTGACGCCCTCGGTGGTCTGGCGGGTGGCTACGGTCGCTTCGGCCACGGTCAGGCCGTGGCCGAGGTGGGTGCCGAAGGTGCGGTTGCGGGAGAGCGGGGAGGAGCAGGTCGCCACCAGGTCGCCCAGGCCGGCGAGCCCGGCGAGGGTGACGGGGTGGGCGCCCATCGCGGTCGCGAGCCGGGTGGTCTCCGCGAGTCCCCGGGTGATGAGCATGGCCTGCGCGTTGTGGCCCAGGCCCATGCCGGAGGCGATGCCGACCGCGAGGGCGATGACGTTCTTCACGGCGCCGCCGAGCTCGCAGCCGGTCACGTCGGCGGACGTGTAGGGCCGGAAGTACGGGGTGTGGCACGCGCGCTGGACGCGGTGGGCGGCGGCCTCGTCGGGGCAGGCGATGGTGGCGGCGGCGGGCTGGCCCGCCATGATCTCCCCGGCGAGGTTAGGGCCGGACAGCACCGCGACCCGGTCGGCGCCGATACCGGTCACCTCGGTGATGACCTGGCTCGCACGCAGCCCGGAGCCGATCTCGATGCCCTTCATCAACGACACGATCACGGTCTTGGGGCCGATGTGCGGGGCCCAGGCCGCGAGGCTGGTACGCAGGGACTGCGCGGGGATGGACAGCACGAGGAAGTCCGCGCCGTCCAGCGCGGCGGCCGGATCGGTGGTCGCCGTCACCGTGTGGGGCAGCTCGACGTCCGGGAAGTACCCGGGGTTGCGGTGCGTGGTGTTGATCGCGTCGGCGATCTCGCCACGGCGGGCGTGCATGATCACGCTGGTGCCCGCGTCGGCCATGATCTTGCCCACGGCGGTGCCCCAGGAACCAGCTGAGAACACCGCCGTACGGGCGTGGTGCTGGTTCACTGCGGGGTCTCCTTGCTGGACGCGGGCCTGTCGCCGGGGCGGCGGTCGGGCGCGGCCATCCTATCGGCCGGACCCGCTCCGGCCGGGGTGCTCGGTGGGCGCCGCAGCGTCAGCAGGACGGCACGACGGCCAGGCACCTTGGGGAGCATCCGGTGTGCCTCGCGGAGCATGTTCTGGGCCGGTGCCTCGCCCAGCTCGCGCCGCAACTGGTCGGCGTGGGCGATCCACAGCCGGTAGAGCCGCTCCCACATCTCCGCCTCGCCGGGCCGCTCGTCCAGGTGTTCCTGCGTCAGGCCGGCGGCTTCGACCTGCTCGTGCCACGCCGGTTCCGCACCGCGCCGCAGTGCGCGGGTGACGACCAGCCGGCCGCCCGGGGCCAGGACGCGGCCGAGCTCGCGCAGCGCCGCCGCGCGGTCGGCCGCACCGCCCAGGGCGTCCACGCACACGATGCCATGGGCGGCTCCGTCGGGCAGGCCGGTGCGCTCCAGCTCCCCGACGTGGAAGACGGCCCGGTCGGCGGTGGGCCCGAGGAAGTGGGCGCGGCGGGCGGTGGCCTGGGCGGCGGCGACGGGTGAGAGGTCGAACCCGGCCAGGCGGACGGCGAGGGCGCGGGCCAGCCACAGGCCGACGCCGCCGGCGCCGCATCCGGCGTCCACGAGGAGCTGTCCGGGACGCAGTCGCAGCCGCGCGGTCAGCAGCCCCAGCAGGGGCCAGTCGCAGGAACTGGAGGCGGCGACCTCGGCCGGGTAGTCCTCGCCCATCGCCTGGGCGTACAGGCTGGCGACCAGGTTGGTGCGGGCACGTGCGGCGTGGAAAGCGTCGTACTGGGCCGAGCGCGCGGGCGCGGGCGGCGCCGGGGCCGGGGTGGTGGTGGGGTTCATCGGGGCATTGACCTTCTGATCCGGGAGCGGGTGCCGGGGCAGACGACCTGCACGGCGTGGACGGGACAGCCGGGGGCGGACAGGTCCAGCGCCACCGGCTCGTGGGCGGTGACGTGCTGGACGCGGCCGGCGATGTCCTGGGCCTGGTCGGCGAAGCCGCCGGCGGCCGGGGCGAAGCAGGCCGTCGCCTCCGGCCACGGCGTGAGCCCCGCGGTCCGGGCGGGGTGGAAGAGCACGGTGTCGAAGCTGCCGGGATCGGCGGGGAGGTCGTCGCGGGTTCCGGCGATGGCAGCGAGCCGGGACTGCGCGGCCTCGGTCACCGCCCGCGTGAGCGCGATGCCCGGGTGGCTGTGGCAGCCGCCGCCGGCGAAGACGACCGGGTAGTCCTCCGACCACACATACGCGACGCACACCGGCAGCCCGTACGGGCCGCCGACCAGGGCGATCTCCAGCGCCATGCCCGCGGCCGCGAGCCGGGCGATCACCTCCCGGCCGAGCGGGTCGTCGACCGTGCGGGGGTCGATGAGCGTGCGCCGCCGTCCGCAGGACTGCGCGTCTCGGTGCAGCACGTCGCGCTCCACCACCTCGAACAGGGCGTGCAGCAGCGCCTCGTCGCGGGTGTTGCCGCAGGCAAGTCCTGTGCTGGTCGCGCGCCACACGTCCGGGGTCCAGGCGGGGCGCTGGCCGCGGCGGCGGACCAGGTCGATGGGCAGCAGCGTCTTCGCCCCGGTCACCAGGCCGGTGCCGGCCGCCCACTCGCTCACCACCCGGGCGAGGGCGCCCTGGGGGTACGGGGCGGTGGTCGGCAGCGCGGACAGGGGGCAGTCGGGGGCGACCTCGGCGGCCGGGCCGTGCGCGGCGACGGGCAGCGGCTGTTCGACGTGCCACAGCTCGATCGCCTCCATCACCGCCGACAGCTTCGCCAGCAGCGCAGTGGCGCCCTTGCCCTGCGACGTCGACAAGGTCTTCGACGCGGGCCGGATCGCCGTCCACACCGGCAGCCCGATCACGTCCAGGCCGGTCAGGTCCGCGACCCGGGTGATCCCGAACTCCTCAAGGCGCCCGGCCACCGCCGCCCACGTCTCCTCGGGCGTCCGGGCCCGTACGGTGCCCGGCAGCGCCACCAGCTCGTCAACGCCCGCCACGGGCCGCCTCCGTCCTCTTCTCGGTCTCTTCCAGGAACCCGGGCACCAGCCGCTTGGCCGCCTCCACCGCGCTCGCCGCCCGGACCAGTCCCCGCGCGGACGCCTCCGCGTCGAACTCCTCCTCCGGGCAGCGCCACACCCGCAGCAGGAGATCGCGGGCCACCTCGTCGCGGACCGCCGCGGTCGAGAACCCGGGCCGGCTGCGGCGGGCCCAGGCGAGGGCATCGGCGTACCGGGCGACCGCCCGCCTGTCGTCGGCGGTCTCGCCGGCCAGCAGCAGCGCCACGGTCTGCTCGTCGCGCAGATCGGGCCTCGGGTGGAACACACGGTCGGCGGTCAGGTCCCCGCCGCACGCACGGGCCAGGCGCTCGGCGAGCGGCAGTCCGGGCCCGCCGTCGGCCAGGTGCAAGGAACGGTGTTCGAGGTAGGCCGCCCACCTCTCGCGGAATCCGGGATCGAACACCTGCTGGTAGACCAGGCGGTCCTCGGTGGACAGCTCCAGGCCGTCCACACGCTCGCGCACGGTGGCGTTGGACCAGCGGCGGAAGTAGGCCGTCTCCCACCCCGGCACCACGGCGGCCTCGTCCGTCGCAGCCGTGGTGCCGACGAGCGCGGTCCGTACGGCCTCGAGCGCGTCCGTGCGCTTGAGGTCACCGAAGTGCCGGTCCTGCTCACGTTTCTTGGGCAGCCAGTCGGCGAACTCCGTCTCGCCCTGGCGGCGGCACACGGCCCGTACGGCGGCCCAGGTGCGCTGCGGGTAGTAGACCGCGCGCAGCGCCTCCAGAAGCCCGGCGGCCCGATCGTCGTTGAGCACGCCGGTCGAGACGGCCAGGCCCAACACGTACCGGAGGTTGACCAGCGGCCAGGTCAGCGCGCCGAACTCCCCGTCCGGGGCCTGCCCGACCGCCACCTCGTCGTCACCGTCGATCTCCCCCGAGACGTAGGCGGAGTAGACGCTGCCGACGCCGAGCATCCCGTACGGCGCCAGTTCGGCCGCCCGCAGCGCGCCGATGCTCGCCGCCCCGACCACCCGGACTCCCCTGCCCATCAGGGCCAGGATCTCCTTGTGCCGCACCGCCGGGGCCTGGTGATACACGCCGTCGACGAGGACCACCGTGTCGCCGCCGCCGATCGAGGTGTCAAACAGGTCGCCGTGCCGCGCCGGCGGAAGCACCCGCAGGCCCGGCGAGGCGAGTATCGGCTCCGACGCCGGCAGCGTCGGCCCGACGTACACGTGAATCACTGCACCTCCAGGGTGAAGCGCGAGGGGCGCCCCTCCCCGGCCCCGCAAGGGGCACACGAGACGGGAGGGGCGCCCAGGTCAGGACGCGGACGGGCGTGGAGGACTACTCCTCGTCCTCCACGTCGACCGCGACCACGACGGGCCCGGTGACCTCGTCGGTCTCGTGGGCCGACGCCGGGGTGCTGACGGCGGCGATACCGGACTTGGACTGCGCCATGGGACGGCTCCTTCTCTGCGGATTCCGGGTGCGGGACGGCTGCCCGTACCGGTGGTGCTGCGGGCCCGGGGCAGCTCGCCCGCCGAGGACCCGCCTGCCCGCCCCTGGCCGGGGCGGGAAGCTGATGGGGTTCAGCCCTGGGTGAGGGTGCGGTGGTCGGCGACGATCCACTCCGTGCCGCCGCCCTCGGGGCGCAGGAAGACCGCGCACTTGGTGACGCGCCGGGTGGAGGGGTCTTCCCACTCGCCGATGAACTGCACGATGCCCCGGCGGCCGTGGCCGCCTTCGTCGACGGCCGCGGTGCCCTCGGTGAGCCATTCGGGCAGCTGCCGGTGGGAGACGGGCCGGTGTGCGGTGTTCATGACGCAACCTCCGTGTTCGGGCTCCCGCAAGGGTGAACCGTCCCGACACCGTCACGGAGGGGCATCTTGGGGGGCATCATGGGCCCATGCCGATCGGACAGCTGATCCGTGATCTGCGATTACTCAAGCCCTGGTCCCAAGTCCAGCTCGCCGAGCAGCTGGCCATTTCCGCTGGTGACCCCACTGGGGCGCCGGGCCGGGACGCGGTCAAGAGGTGGGAGAGCGGGAAGGTCATCCCCGGCAGGTACTGGATCGGGCACCTGTCTCGCGTACTGGGCGTCCCTGTCGGGCAGTTGGAGGCGGAGGCTAGGCTCGATCGCGTGAACCGACGAGCCTTCCTGGGACTGTCCGCCCTGGCCGTCACGCACGGCGCGCTCGCCACCGAGATGGCGGCCAGCATCGCCGGGAGCGACCCGGTCCCCCTGGCCCGCGTCCAGACCACGCACGGCGCGGACATCGTCACCGCGTCCATGGCGGACAAGGCATCCACCGCGCACCTGCGCCGATGGATGCTGAACGGGGACGTGGCGATCCTGCGCGTCAACGCCGCGGGCATCCTCGCCAAGCTCCCCGGGCAGGGCCAGGCCGACCAGGTCGCCCGCGTCCTGTCCCACGACGAGGAGGTCCGCCACCTCTACATGACGGCCGTGACCTCCCGCGTGTGCGCCGTGGACTGGACGACCGCCGGCCGGATCGTCTCCCAGCCCGCCGCGTACGGCCACCGCGCGGACTTCCTCGCAACCCGCTTCGCGCGGGAGGCCCTCAACCCCCGGGACTCTGGCGCCCGCTGGTGCTCCTCGGTCATGCTGCGGGAGCTGAGCCCCATGATCGGACGGAGTCCCGCATGATCGTCTTTGAAGTCCCCGCCGGCGAGCTCGTCGACGAGCTGAACCGCCAGGCCGCCGAGGCCGGTATCACCGACGCGGCGATCGTCTCCCTGATCGGGGCCGCCGACTCCTTCACCGTCTCCACCATGCCCGAAGGCAATGCGCTCAAGGACACCATCACCAAGTACGACCTGCCCGGCGAGATGACGGGCACCGGCGAGATCCGCAACGGCTTCGCCCACATCCACGTCGTCATGGGCGTCGAAGGCGACCGCGCCATCGCCGGGCACCTCCACGAAGCACACATCGGCACCCACTTCGCCCGCGCCTACGTCATCCCCGTCAGCTGACCAGCCCTCGCGCCGGGACGTCCGCGTACGGCCCGTGCGCGCCGGGGCCTGGGCGGGAGGATGCCCCCGCCCGGGCGCCTGGCCATGTTCACCCCACCCACTCGTACCCGTCGTCCTCCCCGCCGGCGTCCCGGTCGTCGTCGCTGAGCAGGTCGTTCACCTCGTCCTCGGTGAGGACGTCGCGCGCATCGTCCATGCCGCTCAGGATGCCCCGGCCGACGGCTGGGCGTCGCACACGCCGCGTACGGCCTCGCGTAGGTCGAGGAGCATCACGCCTTCGGTCTTGTCGATGCCTCCTTCGCCGAAGCGGACCCACAGCGGGAACGCGCCGGCGTCGCGGGCGAAGGCGAGTTTCTGCGCGGATGCGGGGTTGGGGCGGGAGTCGAGCTCGATGACGAGGTCCGGCGACAGCGGCGAGCAGATCACCACGTCGGCCCGCCCGTAGCGGCCCTTGGCGTCGGGGACCAGCGGCAGCCGCAGTTCCCGGTAGGCGCGGCAGTTCGGCCCCAGGACGGTCCGGGTGAAGTCCAGGACTGCCCCGGTCAACGCCTTGGTGATCTGCGGGGTGCTCGGCGGGCCGTAGCCGTCCGCCCGGTTCTGCGCGACCTGGGCGGCGGCGTCGTCGGTCCACCGCTGGAGGTAGGCGGCCAGGATCAGGGCGATGTCCTGGAGGTCTTGTTCGGCTACGGGCCGCGGGCCGCGGCCGGTGAGGACGTGCAGCCAGCCCTCCGCCCAGTGGGCCTGGTTGAGGATCCGCAGCACCCCATCGGTGGCCGCGGCCCGGCCGGCCTTCTCCTTGGTCGGCGTCAGCCGGGCGGCCATCTCGGTGACCGAGGCCAGGACCTCGTCCGTGCGGCCTTCCTTGCCCATCTTCTCCTCGGCGGCGATGGCGCCCTGGAGGTGCTTGGCCGCCCACCACCGCCATTCCGCCGCCAGCGGCGCGGGCATGTCCGCGGGCAGGACGACCGTGTCCAGCAGCTTGCCCGCGCGGCCGGCCGCCGCTTTCGCGGCGGCGGACAACTCCTTCTTCAGGCGCGGCTCGTTATCCTGCCACCAGCGGTTCTGGCAGTCCCAGCACCGCCCTCGCTTCTTGGCCGCCGACTCCGGGGTGACCTTCACCGTGTGCCCGCAGTCGGGATAGGTGTAGGACACCCGGTAGCCAACGCACTCCCGGCAGGCCGCGACGTCGCCGTTCTTCCACTTCGGCAGCGTGGTTCGGGTGGAGATGTTCTCCTGCCACTCGTGGCCGGCCGCGCACCGCCACCACACCGCGACCTGCATCTTGGGCGTCGCCTTCTGCGGCGTCAGCCCTCCGTTGCGCTCCTGCAACCACATCGCGGCGACCTGCGGATACGCCTCGGCCAGCGACACACCTAACGAACGCGCCACACCCGTTCCCCTCCCAGCTCACGGCCAGACCCTCCCCGGCCCGGCACCTTCACCCGGTGAACGATCCCGACGGCCCCGAGGCGACGCCACCGGGCGCGGCGGCCGACTCGGCGCCCATCTCCCGAGCCGGAAAGCTCGAACAGATGCCCTCCACATCATCGACCGCACCCTGGTGATCTCCCCGAGTGGCGTGCGTCCTCCGTCCGGGCGCCCTGGTTCCCCCGCGGTGTCTCCCCTAGCCTCACGTAGGTGAGGACCGCAGAAGCCCGCGAGGCCATCGCCGCATGGGTCACCCAGCAGATCAGTGCCGGATTCCACCTCGATGTCGAGGAACTGAACGAGGGCCGTAGGGCGCATCGCAGGAGGCGGCCGGGGGCGCTCCACCCTGCCTACGACGAGACGCGGGCCCCGGAGGTCCCGCCCACCGTCGTCAGGACACGGCAGGTGCCAGCCGGGGAGCGAGCGGCGGTGATCTTCACATGGAAGTTGGAGAGCGGCGCCGCGCCCTACTTCATCATGGACATCCCCACTTACTGGCCGCGGCGGATCGCCGCCCCGGGGTGGGTGATCGTCGCTGACCGCCCGGTCGTCGACGTTCTGGCCTGGGATGCTCAGCACCGCCCTGCCACGATCAAATCTGTCAGCCTGCACTCCTTCTTCGACTCCTCGATCCACGGCTGGCGCAGTTGGGCGAGTAACGTGGAATACGACGTCGACTGGAGCGACCCGGAGCGACCCGTGCTGCGGGACCCCGCCGCGGAGCCGGCCGCACGGCCGTGATGTAGGCGCCGCGTATGCCGGGCGGTGTTCCTCGCCGAGGTTCTCCCGGGTTGCAGGACGCCGGTCGACGGAGCGTTGGGGGGATCGTCAGGCGTGTACGACGTGGACGCGGGGCCACATCCGCGCACAGTGGATCAGGGCCGGTCCTGGCTCCTCCGCCGAACGGAGCTGCCCATGATGATGGCCATGGAAGAGACGACGGGAAGGGAACTCGCCGACAGCCTGCTGCGGGACGTGGGCAACGAGCAGATGCGGGCGGCGACCCGGCTCCTGGGCGCGCACCGTGACGGCCTCTGGCTGCGGCGCTTCTTCGACGACCAGGAGCTCGCGGAGGCCGCCGGGCAGCCACTGATTGACCGGTCGGGCTCTGGTCCCTCGATCGACTGGAACGCGATCGGACGGCTCATGCTCACCCTGGGCTGGTCCCGGCGGGCTTCCCGCAGCGAAGTCGCGGTGCTGGAATTCGCCGCCTCGCTCGTGGGATCCGGTGCTGTCCAGCTCCAGCAGGTCATCACGGCGGTTGATGAGAGAGAGCTTCAACTCCTGGTGCGGGCACTGGGAGAGGCCGCGTACGGCGAGGGACGGTGACTGCGCGTCCGCTGTCGCGGCCACAGGGCCCTGGGGCCGCCGCTACGCTGGCCGGGTGACCTCTGCCTCGCCGGCCCTCAAGCGCCCGCTCAGTGACATGCCCTGCGACCCCGGCTACATCCAGTTGTCGTACGAGCTGGAGGCGTCGCTGGACAACAGCGACCGCGAGGACACGCTGGAGAAGTGGCGGGTGACCGCCCACCTGGGCGAGGACGGCTTCGGTCTGGAAGAGATCCCGCCCTGCGACCAGTGCACCGCCAGGTGGAACCGGACCGAGGACGAAGGCGGGTTCGTCGACGAGGACGAGGACTGCCCGCACCGCCTCCACGTCGGCGTGCTGGACCTGGTCAAGGTCCGATGGGGCGGTACGCAGAACCCGTTCTGGGCGATGGAAGAGGAATCGCAGAACCTCTACGAGATCGCCGAGACCGTCTTCAACGACGAGCACGACGGCTACACCGAGGAGTTCGAGGAACTCACCGAAACCTGGGGCGAGGACCTGCTCGTCCTCGACAAGGCCGAGCTCGTCGAGGGATGGCGGGGCTTCGGCCTGGGGCCGATGATCGCCGCGGACGCGTTGCGCCGCCTGGCGCCCGGCTGCCGCGCGGTGATGGTGCATCCCGCCCCGATCGACGCGACGGGCATGAGCAAGGACGAGTGGGCCCGCGCCCGCGACCGTCTGCGCGAGCTGTGGGCGACGCTCGGGTTCGTCCCGTACGGCGACACCCCCTACATGATCTTCGCGACCTGCTGGGCCGACCCGGAGAACAAGCAGTACGCCCTGCGCAAGGCGAGCCGTGAGCTGAGCACCCAGTGGCGAGCGGCGCGGCAGCCCGGCTGAGGCCTGGCCGCCGGCCCACGACACAGCGGACCCGAGCCGTTGCCCGACCGATCAGGGAGCAGAACCCCGTGTCCAAGGTGTACGACAACCTGCCCTCTTCCATCACCGAGGCCGGCGAGAACGTGCTGCGCGCCTACGCCGAGGGCACCGTTCCCACCACGGACCCGGGCCTTCTGCAGACGGCCGAAACCATGCTGTTCGCCGAGGCAGCAGCTCTCGAGGCCGTCGCCCTCCTGACCGAGCGCCACAGTTCCAGCAGCGACCTGGTGTTCGCCGAGCTCCTGGAGGAGCCGGTCTTCATGGACCTGGCGCCGACGATCCTGTCCATGCTGCGGTTCCTGCGTGGCCGCATTGCCGGCCACGACCCTGTCCTGCGTCTTGCCCCCTCCACACCCCAGCCCGCCCTGTGCTTCCTCCTGCTGGCCGGGCAGGCCCTGGTCAGTGCCGCGGCCGACCGGCCCGGTACCCAGCCGGTCCGCGATGCGCTCGCCGAGTGCCTTCACCGGCTGGCCACCTCCCCCGCCGAAGAGCGCTATCCCGCCGGGGACCTGGGGTTCGGCCTCGACGACCAGCAGCGCGAGGAGGTGGACGAGGAGACGTACCTGCTGGACGAGGCCCGCAAGGTCCTCACCGAGTCCGTGCCGCTGCGGCGGGTCCTTACCTCCGTGCGAGGCGAGGGAGGGGCGGTGTTCCTGACCGTGGATCTCGTGGCCCGCCCCGATGTGGCCGACCTGCTGCGGATGCTGGCAACCGACCCGCCGGCCGGGGGCGCGGACACCTCGACCCGGTGGCGGGCCTTCGCGGCACCGGCAGCCAGCCTGATCCGACTGGAGATCGAATGGCTCCAGCCCGTGCACGCGACCCTAGCCCTCGTCCTCGACGTCGACGAATACGCTCCCGCCCTCAAGGCCCTCACCCGCTCCGACCACGTGCAGCTGTCCGCCACCGATCCTGTCGGCCAGCCGCGCGACGCGGTCATCCACAGCGTCAAGGTCCCCACCAACGGACCCGCACTGCATCACCTGCTCACCGAGGCCGCCCGACGACGCCAGGACTGAGCACGCGGCCTCACCACGGCAGCTGGCGGAACCGGACGCGGCAACGTCTCCCACGCACTCGTCGTCCCGCTCTGGCCGTTGCGGCGGTTTGACCAGAGCGCCGTCACACCTATCCGCCGAGCGCGACGACGTTTCCGCAGAATCCGACGATGACGCCGGCCAACAGCATCACGGGTCCCCGGACGCTGACTGCCGCCTTCTTCAGTCCGCCTTCCAGATACTCGTTGACCTGCTGGAACTGGGTCTCCACGGACTGGCGGGTGGCCTCCAGGTCGCCTTTGAGCCGGGTCTCCAGGTGAGCCGTCATCTGGCGGTCGCGGCGGTCGAGCTCTTCGGGCACACCGCGTCTCCACGCCTCCAGAGCCTCGACGCGCTGGGCGAGCGTCTTCGGCTCGCCTGTCTCCGCGGTGACGCCGAAGGCCTCCGCGCCGACACCAACGTCGAACCCGTACACGTAGCGGGGTCGATGAAGGTGTGCGCGTAGTCTCCGCCGCGCCTCGTGGATGTCGTAGAAGGTCCAGGCGAAGCCACCCACCTCCAGGACGAGCGCGATCACGAAGAGGACGACTGCCGCAGCCATAAGCACACGTTAGGCCCCGGCAGGTGTCGCAACCGCGAACGAGGCCGCGTGGACGGCCAAGCCCCCTTCTGCCGGAGCCGGGCGCGTGACGCCGGCGGGCCTCCCCGTTCCCCTGCGGGGTGGTGTGCGGTTCCGCTACCGTGTACCGGCATGACGGTGCTGATCATCGGCGGCAGGGGGTTCCTGGGAACCGAGCTGGTGCACCAGGCGACGTCCGCCGGTCGCGTCACGGCCGCGACGTTCAACTCCCGCCCTGGCGACGCCCCCGGCGCCTCGTGGCACCGTCTGGACCTGAGGGAACCCCGTGGGCTCGACGAGGTCATCGACACGGTGGCACCGAGCGTGGTGATCAACGCGTCCAGCGGGGAGGCCGACTGGGCGGTCACCGCCGACGGCCCCGTCCGCCTCGCTCAGGCGGCCGAGCGGCGGAGGATCCGTCTGGTGCACGTCTCCAGCGACGCCGTTTTCTCCGGTTCCGACGTCAACTACGACGAGACGGCCTTCCCGGACCCGGTGACCCCCTACGGGGCGGCGAAGGCCGCCGCCGAGACTGCGGTGCGTCTCCTTCACCCTGCCGCGGTCGTCGCCCGCACCTCGCTGATCATCGGCGATGGCCGGTCCGCTCATGAACGGATCGTGCACGAACTGGCCACCGGCGGACGGGAAGGAGTCCTCTTCACGGATGACGTGCGCTGCCCCGTGCATGTCGCTGACCTGGCGGCCGCCCTCTGGGAGCTGGCGATGTCCGACGCGGCCGGTGTCTTCCATCTCGCGGGACGTGACGCCCTCAGCCGCTACGAACTCGGTGTGCTCATCGCCCGGCGCGACGGAGTCGACCCCTCCCTGCTGCCCGCCGGCCGCCGGGCGGACACGCGCCTCCCGCAAGCCCTGGACGTCCGGCTCGACAGCCGCGTCACGCAACGCCGGCTGCGTACCAGACTCCGCGGCGCCAGGGACTTCCTGGACAAGGGTTGATGACCAGCCAGCCCCGCCGCCCCCGGCCGGTACCCAGGGATGCGCACCGGGCCGGGGGCGCCATCACGTCACGGTGCCCGGATGGAATCCTGGGGGCTCCGGCAGGAAGAGAGGCGGGCCCGGACCTCAACGCCGGATCAGAACTCCCCCGGCACGCGCAGGGTCACCCGCCAGCGACCCGGCGCCGACTCCTCGGCCGCGGTCGCGCTCGCGCCGCGCAGGTCGTCCTCGTACGCGCGGTCGATGTAGGCGAGCAGGCGCGCCTCGGCCTGCTCGGCGGTGCCGGCGTCGAGGGTGAAGTCGGCGACCGCGACCGGCCGCCCTTCGGCGGGACGCTCGATCCCCCGGTCGGCGAGCTTGTCGGCGTTCCACCGGTTGTCGGGGACGGCGGGGAGGCTGGTGGGGTAGGTGGTGGGCACGGTTCTCCTCGGTGCGCGGGGTCAGGCCGCCAGCCCGAGGGCGGCGGTGGGGTTCTGGTCCCAGGTCAGCTTCTTCTTGCGGTAGGCGTCGAACGCGGCGGAGCGCGGCGAGTGCCGGGAGTGGACGGCGACCGCCTCGGGCGGGTTCCCGGCGTCGAGCATGGCCTGGATGCAGCCGCGGCGCATGGAGTGTCCGGTGATCCGGCGGATCGCGGCGCGGGCCGCGCGGCGGGTGGTGCGCCAGGTCTTCATGATGGCGTTGGACTCCTCGGCGGTGGCCGCGTTCTCGGCTGCCTCCTTCGCCTCTCGCGCGGCCAGTGCCTCGGCCGCCCGCTCCTCCGGTGTCTGGGTGGGGGTCAGCTTCGCCTTCTGCGCGGCCGTCTTGACGATGTCGTTGACGGTGTCGGCGGTGATGCCGCCGCGCCGCTTCTCGTCCTTGGTGTGGCGGCCGGCGGCGCGTACGCCGATGTTGCCGTGCCGGTCGATGCGGCGCAGCAGCGGGCCTGGGGTGAGCTGTCCGTCGTCGGCCAGCACGTCGAGCCACGCGCGCAGCGCGAACAGCGGGCACAGTTCCTGGTCGTCCGGGGCGAGGATGCGTACCTCCTGGCCGCGCGCCTGCTGGTCGGCCTTGGAGCGGCGGATCTTGACGATCAGCGCCGGGCGCTGGGTCTTGTTCTTGGTGGCCGGGTCGGTGACCTTGACCGTGGTGAAGTGGATGTCGTGGAGGTTGAGCCGGGCGGGTTCGGAGGCGCGGCCGGCCATCCACCAGTCCAGCAGCAGCACCGCCGCGTCCCGCTTGCCGCGCACCGTGGTGCGGTCCAGCGTGCGCACCATCAAACGGAGTTCGTTCAGGTCGACGCCGTCGGCCTGCAGCGGGCCGGGCTCGACCAGCGGGTCGTCGGCCTCCTCACCGCGGCGCTGGGAGATGATGGCGAGGCAGCTCTTGATCTCCACCTTGTCCAGCGGGGTGCGGTGCATGGCGCGCAGCATCCGCAGGGTGCCGAAGTGCGCGTCCAGGGTGGAGGCGGGGTGGCCCCGGTCGGCGAGGTCGTCGAGGAAGCAGAGCACGGCGTTGGCCTCGGCGGTGTCCCAGCCGTAGGTGTCGCACCAGTCCTGATAGGCGCTCCAGCGCGAGTCGCGGGCGCTGCGGGAGTTGCGCGGCACCGCGTTGTTCAGGCGCCGGGCGGCCGAGGCGGTGATCCGCCCGCCGCCGGGCAGGTGCACATCGGCCTCGGCGCGGGGGCGGCGGCGCACCGCCGGGGCGGGCCCGGCGGCGGGGACGAGTTCGGTCGACGCCATCGGGGTTACGGCTCCTCGTACGGGGTGGGCGGGGCCTGCCAGGTCAGGGTTTCCAGCGGCGAGCGCGTCGTCCGCACCCACTCCGGGACCCGGGCGGCGTGCGCCACGGCGGACGCCTCGTCGCTGAAGAGGACGACGGGCCGGGCGGGCGCGGCCGGAGCGGGCGGCAGGGCTGGGAGGCGGCGGGCGGCGGGGTCGGGCTGGGGTGTCACCGGCTGGCCTCCGGGGGCTCGATGTGGAACTCGGTGACCTCGCGGCCGCCGCGCAGCGCGGTCTCCTCCCGGAAGGCGGCGCCCTCGGCGGTGAGCTGGGCCCGCATCCGGTCGGCGTCGCTGGGCGCCTTGCCGCTGCTCATCGCCCCGAAGACGACCGCGTCGCCGGGGAGGCCGCCGGGGGTGTGCGGCAGGGCCCAGCGCAGCGTGCCGCGCGGGCCGGGGCCGGCGGGGGCGTGGCGGCGGCCCGTACGGGCCAGGCGGTGCAGCAGCTCGGGGACGGTGAGGCCGCGCCGTTCGGCCTCGGGCTCCAGCAGGGTGCGGGCCCGCGCGAACGGGTCCGGCGCCTGCTGCTCTTCGGGCGCGGGGCCGGTCACCGGGCGCCGCCGCGGGCGAGGGCGTGCAGGCGGGCGAAGTCGCCGTCGGTGAGCGCGCCGCCGTCCGGCCGGGCGTAGGTGACCTCGCGGCGCACCGCGGTCACCGTCACCGGGAACAGTGCCTGCTGGCCCGGACCCGTGGGCACCTGCTCCTGCGGGATCTCCCCCGTCATCTTCTCCCCCTGCGCTCTCGGGCCGTCCTGGCGAAGTCGTTGCGTCCGCCGGATACCGGCTGGCGCGTGTTGTCGTGTCCGCGCCGGTTTCTGATTCCAGCTAAGGGGAGCGTATCCCGAATCAGGCCCTCGGGGAGGGCCAACACGGCAACGTCCGGGATTCAACGACTTCTGTGAGCGGCCTCCTGCGCGCGGCACCGTCCCGCCGAGAGCGGGCCCAGCGCCGCAGCGGCCCGGCTCACCAAAGCCATTCTGAGCGCTCCAAAGTGGCTTGCAAGGACATTGGTTCAGGAACCTTCATCGCCTCTCAGATTCGCGTACAGGGATTTCCGCACGTCATGGCATATTTAACCTCACTCATCTCTCGTCAATTTTACTCAAAAGTGAGTTGAGTTAGGATAGTGAGGAAGGTTCGTCGGGCCGGGAAAACGGCAGGCTAGGGGCCCGGCGCGGTACTCGCGGACTACCGGGGTACGTCCCGATCAGGCGACAGGCCCCAGGGCTGGGGAGAAGAGGGGGGATACTCCGGGCATGGACTTCGAAGGACGCATGCACCGCAAGCTCGTCAGCGTGCTGGCCGCCGGCGGGCTCACCGGGATCACCGCCGGGGCCCTGGTCGCCTGGCTGCTCGGCACCGGGGTCCCCGGGAGCGGCGGCGTGTGGGTCTGCACGGGCGGCGGCCTGCTGGGCGTACTCATCGCCGCCGCCCTCGGCTGGCGCGCCGTCAAGGACGTGTAGAAGCGCCCGCCGCCGAGGCCTCGGCCGCCGCTGGGCGGGGCGCCAGGAACGCGGCGAGCGGCAGGCTCGCGGGCTCCGGATGCCCGCCGGGACGTACGAGAGCGGACAGCAGGGCGCTGGGCGGCATCGCCCGGCGCCGGGCCGCCCGCCGATAGGATCGACTCGCCCGAAAGCGGGCACCGGAACATGAAGGGGACATGGTGGCGGACCAGTTGAGCGTCGCGGAGGTCGTGGAGCATCTCACGACCAAGGAGGGCAACCAGTTCCTCGCCGACGCGCAGTACGCCGCGGCCGACGCCTGCCATCGCCGGGAGATCCGGCGCGGCGTCGCCCAGAAGGTCACCGCCCTGCTCGTCGACGGCGCCAACGGCGACCTCGTCGACGGCGCGGTGGCCGCCGAGCACCTGTGCAACACGATGTGGCACCTGGCCGGCCTGGCCGCCCAGGAGGACGAGCTCGCGCGGACCGAGACGGAGGCCTCCGGTGCCGGAGCTCACTGACGGCGTCGCCGCCACCGTCCCTGCCCCTGGTGCCGGGGACCCGTGGCTGGAACGGAAGTTCGCCGGCCACGCCGGGGCGGCGGCGGACTGCCGCTACCCCGACTGCACCGAGGCGCGCGAGACCCCCGCGAAGGGCCGGCCCGGGCCGCCCCCGGAGTTCTGTCCCGCCCACAACAACAAGCGGGACAAGCAGTACGCGTACCGGCAGGAGAAGAAGGCGGAGGCGGAGGCCGCTGCACGACGCGCCGCCGAGGAAGTCAGCGAGTCCGCCCCCGCGCCGGACCCGCTGCCGGTCGTCCTCGCCCGGCGGGCCCGCGAGCAGAGCGTGCTCGCCGAGTTGCTGCCCCGGGTGGCCGCCGCTCTGGAGACTGTCCTCGCCGGTGAGCAGGCCGCCGCCGACACCGACGCCGTCGCCGCCCACCTCGCCGCCGTCGACCACGCGGCCGCCGTCCGGGTCGAGGAGGCCGCCTCCGCCCGCGCCGCCGCCGAGCAGACGGCGGCCGCCGCGCAGGCCGCCGCCGAGGCGTCCGCCCGTGCCGCCGCCGAGGCGGACCAGGAACGCGCCGCCGCCGTACGGGAGGCGGCGACCGCCCTGCGCGAGGCCGCCGAGGCCGACCAGCGGGCCGGCGCCGCGACCGAGGCCCTGCGTCAGCTCACCGACGACCACCTTGCCCTGCGCGATACGCACCAGGACCTCCAGGGCGAGCAGCGGCGCCTCGCCGAGCGGCATACCGAGCTGGTCGAGGCCCATACCTCCCTGAACCGGCAGCACGTCGAACTGACCAAGCACGCCGGGCGCCTGGACGGCGAACTCGCCGCGCTCCGCCCCCGGCTGGAGGAGCAGACGGGTCGGATCACGGCTCTGGAAGACGAGCTGCGTACCACGAACGACGCCCTCGGCGACGCCCGCGAGCGCGCCGGAGGCCTCCAGACCGCCCTCGACGAACTCCAGCGGGCACGGCAGGCCGACGCTGACCGGCACACCGAGGAGCTGGACGGCGTCCGCGCTGAGCGGGACGAGGCCGCGGGCAAGCTGGCCGCCACCACCACGAACCTCGGCGTGGCCCGCGAGCGCGCCGAGGGCCTTCAACGGCAGCTCGACGTCCTCGATCGGGACCGGAAGGCAGAGCAGACCCGACACACCCAGGAACTGGCCGAGCTGCGCGCCGAGCACGAGCGGGCCCTGGCCGAGCTGCGGGAGGGCGTCACCCGGCTCACCGCCGAGAACGCCGCCCTCACCGCCCTGGCGGCTCCGCCAGCCGTCGCCGAGGCGGAGGAGACCGGTCAGGCCGCCCAGCAGGACGTGTCCGCAGGGCAGATGGACATGTTCACGCTCAATACGGCCGGCCAGCCCGTGCCCGGCCCCGCCGCACCGCCCCAAACTCCGGCCGAGCCGAGCCCGCAGGAGCAGTCCCCCGGATCCGACACCGTCGGCAGCGGATCCGGAGCGCCGGACGAGGCCGACCAGCTACCCGCGGCCATCGAGGACCTCGGCTTCCAAGCAGGCTCCGGCTGGTGCATGGCCCGCTACCCCTCGTCCGGGGACACGTGGACGGTCCTCCGCGACGGCCAGCAGGTGGGGACGGTGACGCCCGAGCGTGCGAGCACCGGGCGCCGCTCCCTCCTCGGATGGTCGGCCCGGGAACAGCTCACGGCCGTGCGCCCCACGAAGGGCAGGCACTTCAACAACCGCGACATCGCCGCGAAGGCCGTCATCAAGGCGTCGTTGCGCCGACAGCCCGAGCTGGCCACCGCGATGCCCACCTGGTGGGCCGCGCTGACGGAACAGACAGCCACGGCGCTGGCTCGCGCCGCGGCGCCCTTGGCGACCGCGTCCGCCGGCCGTGGCGGGCACCTGTCTCTCTTCGCGCCGGCGCTTCGCCACGCGGCGCTCCGCATGGCCACCCGCGCCCCGCACGAGGGCGACCTTGCCCAGCTCCAGAGCATCTCGGAGTCCGTCCTAGACCGCAGCAAGGACGGTGCCCGGCTCATCGCCGCGCTGCGGGCGGCCGCCGTGGCGAGCGAGACCACCGCCCTCGGCACGGTCGACGGCCGGGCCTGGACCCTCGAACCCGACCTGGACCACGGCGACGTGCTGATCGTCTGCGCGGACGGCCAGCCGGTGGGCACCCTCGAACCGACTTCCTCCAACCCGGGCGGGCGCTGGACAGCCAAGCACCGCCGTTGCACCCTCAAGCCGGCCACCGGCCGCGCCTTCGCCGACCGCGACACCGCCCTCCAAGCCGTCATCGCCGCCGAGCGGGACCACCGCCCCCTGCCCGCCCCCCACGACCCGGCGTGGCACCGCATCCAGCCCGGATTCCGCGGCTCCCTCTACAGTGCCGCGCGTGCCGCCATGGACCTGAAGAACTCCCACTCCCAGCTGGAACCGATCGAGTACAGCCGGGCGGTCACCAACGCCCTCGTGGAAGCGAGGCGGAGCGTCAACGCGCCCGTGGAGCCCGCACACCTTGCCGTCCTGCTCGACGCGCCCCGGGAAGACCTCGGCCCGAAGCAGAGCGCCCGCGCTGACCGGCTGTACGAGGTCCTCCAGCGGATCCGGGACGACCTCCTCACGCAGTCGGCCCGGGGGAAAACCGACCAGGCATAAGTTCAGGGTGGTGCCCTGCGGGAGGGGCGCTGTCAGGTGCGCCTCCCGCAGGAGCGGCTCATGACGAACCTCTGCGGCCCGCCGAACACCACACTGCTTCCCCGCTGGCAGAGCGAGCAGGCGGTTGCTGATCCGGGGCGTCGGCTTCCCCTTCGGCTCTGCAAAAACGTCCGTTTTTGCAATCCCTCACGCTACGCTACGGGGCGTACGGGAAGCTGTGGCAGAGGGGATGACCACCATGACGGCAGGGCAGTTCGAGGACGCGGACAGCACCGCGCAGCGGCTGCGGGCCATCACGTCCGAGCTGACGGACCGGTACTACGAACGAGAGGACGTCGTGCGGACTCTCGTGACCGCGATGCTCGCCGGCCAGCACTCCCTGCTGCTCGGCCCGCCCGGTACCGCGAAGTCCGAGCTCGCCCGGGAGCTGACCGGCCGCATCGAGGGGGCGAACCTCTGGGAGATCCTCCTCTCCAAGTTCACCGCGCCCACGAGGATGTTCGGCCCGATCGATGTTGCGGCCCTCAGCCGCGGCGAGTACCGACAGGTCTACGACGGGCGGGCCACGACCGCGCACATCGCCTTCATCGACGAGATCTTCAAGTGCAGCACGGCCGCGCTCAACGAGACGCTGGGGCTGCTCAACGAGCGGATCTACCACCCGGAGAACGGCGGCGCCCCCATCGCGTGCCCGTTGATCAGCGCGATCACGGCGTCCAACGAGCTGCCGTCCGGCGAGGACAGCGCGGCGATCTACGACCGGCTCCTGGTCCGCCTGGAGGTCGACTACCTGAACGACCCCTCGAACTTCGCGGCCCTCATCCGCTCCGCGGTCACCGAGGCCGCCCCGGTCGCCCGCACGACCATCACCCTGGCGGAGCTCCAGCACGCGGTCTCCACCGCGGTGCCCGCGGTGGAGGTCCCGGACGTGATCGTGGACGCCATGTGCACCCTGCGCGCCTCCCTCCGGCGCCGCGAACTCATCTCCTCCGACCGGCGCTGGCGGGTGTCCGTACGACTGCTCCAGGCATCCGCCCTCCTCGACGGCCGGACCGAGGTCAGTGAGAACGACCTCTCCGTGCTCACCCACGTGCTCTGGGACTCCCCCGCGCAGCGGCCCACCGTCGAGCGTGAAGTGCTCCAGATGGTCAACCCCGACGCCAGGGAAGCGCTCGACCTCGCCGACGCGATCGAGGAACTGGCGGCCGACCTCGACGCCAAGGCCGGTCAGTCCCGTGAGGCGCTGTCGGACTGGGCGATCAAGGAGGCGAACACCAAGCTCGCCCGCGCCGGCAAGAGGCTCGGAAGGCTCCGCGCGGACGCAGAGCAGGCCGGCCGCTCCACCGCGTCCATCGACCGCGCCATCGCCCGCCAGAAGGCCGTCCACGCCCGCGTTCTCACCGAAGCGCTCGGTGTCGACGCCTCCCTGGTCCAGGCGCAGGTCTGAGCCGGCGGAGGGAAGGGCTGTGGGTAAGAAGCTGACCAAGCTCAAGGACCTGGCTGCGCGGGCCGGACGCTGGCTGGGGCTCGCCAGCTCGCCGCCAGAGCCGAAGGCCACCGCCGTGGTGGTCTCGGACCGGTTCGACGACATGACCTGGGCGGAGACCTTCGAGGAGGCCTCCGCCCTCCAGGATCTGGCGGAGGAACTCAACGACCGGTTCGACCACACGCCGGACCTGCTGCGCGACCTTTTCCTCTCTGCGTTCAAGGCGGCTCCCCAGCTGCGCGAGCGGGCGGACATGGATGAGTCCCGCCTGATCAACCACCAGGTCGTCACCGCGATGGTCGGCAGCCCGGAGTACGGGGAACTTCACCGTGCGACCGTCGGCGATCCGTACGCCGCGGCCATGGCCGTCCTCGCCCAGAGCGACGCCCTGCGGCGTCTGCTCGAGCAGACGCGGGACGCCCAGGAGAAGGGGCGCCAGGCCCACGACGCCCAGGACGACGTCGGAGACGCGGCTCGCGCTGTCGCCGAGGCGCTGGCGCGGGCCGGGGGCACGGAAGACGAGAACGGCGCCGTGCCCGATGACGTGGCCGCCGCCGTGGACGAGGCGATCGAGGGGGCCGAATCTGCGGACAAGGCCGCTCAGCAGGCCGTGCAGGCGGCCGCGCACGCCCTCGCCGCGGTGACCCCCACCATCCGTACGGCGATCCGGCGGGCGATGGCCCAGGCCGCGGAGGCCGCCCACGAGGAGGACGCCCTGATGCGGGCCTGGGGCGTGGACCAGGGGCAGTTGGAGCGGATGCCCTTCGAGGAGCGGGCCCTTCTCGCCGAACGACTCCGTACAGGACGCCTGGGACAGTTCGCGGACCTCATTGGGAGGTTCCGCCTCATGGCCCTCGGCGAGCGGGCCCGGAAGGTGGAGAACGCCCCCGGAGAACTCGTCGGGATCACCCTCGGCGACGACCTCTCCCGCGTTGTGCCCTCCGAACTCGCTCACCTCGGCATTCCGGTGATGCGGGCCGTCTTCGCGGCCAGGTACGCCGAGGCCAGCCTCATGCTCTACGACAGCCGAGGGGAACAGAACACGGGGCAGGGCGCGATCATCGCCTGCATCGACACCTCCTTCTCCATGACCACCGCGGATCCCGCCGGCATCACCAGGGAGGCATGGGCCAAGGCATGCGCCCTGGCGCTGCTCGACCAAGCCCGGCAGGCCAAGAGGGACTTCGTCGGCATCCTCTTCAGCTCGGCGAGCGAACTGAGCGTCCACCGCTTCCCCAGCTCCGCCCCGGCCGGCATCGCCGACGTCGTCGACTTCGCGGAGTGCTTCTTCGGCGGTGGAACGGACTTCGAGGCGCCGCTCACAGCGGCAGTCGACCTGCTGGAGGCGGAGTTCAACGAGGTTGGCCGGGCGCGCGGAGACATCGTGCTGATCACCGACGGGGAATGCGGCGTCACCGAGGAATGGATGCACCGCTGGAACGAGACCAAACGGCGGTTGGACTTCCGCACCTTCGGCATCTCCATCGGCAACGGGCCGGCGACCGCGCCCGGGGTCGTGCTGGACGCGCTGTGCGACAACCTCCGCGGTCTCGACGACCTGACCGATCCCCGGGCAGTGTCCGACCTCTTCCGGCTGCTCTGAGCAGGCTCGCCGCCCTTCTCGTCCCTACCCCAACGCACGTTTTCGCACGGAGCCGAGCGATATGACTACTCCCCCGCCCTCAGCGGCCGACCCTGAACTCAAGACAGGTGACACGGCCTTCGACGCCTACGCCGAGGCGATGTCCGAGGAGGGCACCCCGCTCCTCGGCCACCTCGTCCTCTACTCAATCTTCGACGGCAAGGTGACCCGCGACGATCTCGTCCGGTGGTTCACCGAGCTGGACCTGGACGAGGCTCTCCTGCCTCCGCCTGTGCGCCACGTGGACGCGTTCGAGCGAGTCACCGGCCCCGACGGCGTCCGCGTGACATACCCCTTGGACGACCCGAGCGCAACCGGCCCGGCGAGCAAGCGCGGCCGGCGCCGCGGGCGCAACGAGCTCCTCAAGACGGCCACCCTGATGGTCCGGCCCGTACGCCGAGACGGAGGCCAGATCGTGCGGCACGTCGTCCGTGAGATCCGCGACGAGGAACGAACGAGCCTGGAGTACGACACGCGCATCGCGATCTGCACCTTTGACCGGGACAACTCCGAGAACAGCCCCGAAGGGGCCGGCGCCCTCACCATCGAGGAGGACCGTTCCGCCATCGCCAAGCTCCCCGAGGCCGAGCAGACGACCGTCCGACAGATGCTCACCGACATCAACGAGGCGTTCCGCCATCGATGCACCTATCTGACCAGCGACAAGCTGCGCTCGGTGGTCCGACGGTACGTCGAGCACCTGAGTGCCATCCGGGTCCGGCCCACCGGCGGGGTGTACTTCGTGCACCGCCAGCACGCGGAGGTCCTCGGCTCACTGCGGGAACTCGTCGGCCGGTTCGGGGAGGGCAGCCACCTCGTACGAGTCCCCCTGCCGGATCAGGAGGAGATGCGCGAGATGATCATCATGGCGTTCACGACCAAGGCAAAGGACGAACTCGACGAACTCGCCCGGGACATCGCCGCCGCCCAGCGCAGCGGGAAGGCCGACGAAGCCAGGAAGCTGTACGAGCGCTTCACCGCTCTCCAGGAGGCCACGAACGAGCACTCCGACCTGCTCTCCACCTCCCTGGACGACACGCGAGCTGCCCTCCAGCTCGTGAAGGTCCAGTTGGGGGGTCTCCTCGCCACAGCCACCGACGAGGGATAGTCGTCCCGGCGTTGCCGGGGCCGTGTTGTCTCCGTACGGTCCTTCGCTGCGCTGCGGTCCGTACGGGTTTCCCCCGCCCTCCCTGCTTTTCGATTCTGGGGGCCGGGCGGCTGCGTGCAAGGTCGTCCGGTCCGTGTCCTCGCCGGCCCGCTCCTTCGTCGCTCTACCGGCTGCGGTACTCCCTTCCTCCCCTGCACTCCGCCGCCCGGCCCCCGACATCTCACAGCGCAGGGAGGGCGGGGGAAAAAGGGTCCGCGGTCATCAGGCCGTACACACCACCCGCCGCACCCGACCAACCCGAACGAGCACCCGGAAGAGGAACCCGATGAACACGCAGCTCCCCGCCCTCGTTGCCGACCACGCCATCCCGTCCGAAGCCATGAACGAGGCCGTGGACGAACTCGCCCACCTCGTCCACCGAGCGGCCCAGCGGAACGACACCACGGAGGAAGCCGTCCTCGGCGACCTCACCGACGCGATGCTCGGCGCGGCGTACCTGGGATACGCGCTCGCCATCAGCCAGCAGCTCACCGGCGAGGCCAAGGAGGACGCCGCCCGGCGCGCGGCGTACCGGAAGCTGCACGAGGCAGGTTCTCCCGGTTTGGCCTACCGAACCGTGCTGCGGCTCTGGGGGAGGCCCCGCCGTCGCCCGCTCACGGGAGCCAGCACGGTTGACAACCCTCAGCCCGTGCAGTAAATTAGTACATGTCGAGAAGGGGAGGGCAAGCCCCGCGTCGACCACCACAACCACCCGTGAGGAGTGCATCGTGAGCGCCCACATCGAGACGCCCGCCGCCACCACCGCCCGCCCTGTCGAGCGACGCTTCCCCCGCTTCTGGGCGCGGCGCCAGCCGTCTCCCCCGCCGTACGCGGAGCTGGACTGCGCGTGCGGGGTGCGCATTGCGGCGGCCGGCCTGGTCGGCGTCCTCGCCACGCGCAAGAGCATCTTCCATCACACCTGCCGAGTCGAAGCCGTTCCTGCTCCCGCGAACGCCAAGTCGTAGCCGCCCGGGTGCCCCCTCGCGCCCGCCGGTCAGGAAGGTCCGCGGGTGGCGCCGCCTGAGGGTTCGCGCGAGCGCGGCTACCCCCACAGCAACGACCCACCCCGGCGGCGGGGTGGGATCCCAGAAGGAGGAGACATGGCGGTCCTGAACTATCGCCTCGTTCCGGCATTCCCCGACGAGCGGCACCCCGGACCGCGCCAGCGCGGCGCCCGGCGGCGCCGTGCGCGCCGCTGGGCCCGTCGAGAGGCGAAGCGAGCCGACGAGCGCCTGTGGCGCCGCGAGCTTGCTGAACGGTCGACCTCCGCAATCAGGGAGAGTTGACACCCACACCTCATAAAGGTAGATTAGTACACGTCGAAACGGGGAGGGCAAGCCCCGGGTCGAACACCACGAACCACCGTGCTCCAAGGAGATCGCATGACCACCCCTGACCGTCGGCACCTGATCGTCGTCCTCGATCGCTCGGGCAGCATGAACCGCGTCCGAGAGGACACCGAGGGCGGACTGAACGCGCTCCTCGACGAGCAGCGCAAGGCGCCCGGCGTCACCACCGTCACTCTCGTGCAGTTCGACGACGAGATCGAGACCGTCTACACCGGCCGTCCGCTGGACGAGATCCCTGAGTTCACCTTCCAGCCGCGCGGCATGACCGCCCTCCTGGACGCCGTCGGCACCACGGTGTGGCAGGAGGGGCAGCGAATCGCCACGCTGCCGCCCGCCGAGCAGCCGTCCGAGGTCACCCTCGTGATCCTCACCGACGGCAAGGACAACCGCTCCAAGCGCTTCGACCCCGGCCTGGTCCGGTACCTGGTTGACGGAGCCAGGGAGCATCAGGGGTGGACGGTGGTGTTCCTCGGCGCCAACCAGGACGCGTTCGAGGTCGGCGGCAGCCTGGGCGTTCCCGAGGCGACGACCCTGGGGTTCGACACCTCGCAGACGCGGGCCACCCTCACGACGGCTGGCCGAATGGTCTCGCGAGGCACGCGCACCGGTGAGTTCACCTTCACTGGCGAGGAGCGGAACGCCGCCGTGGACAGCGTGAAGTAGCCGAACCCCGGTCACCGAGCCCGGGGCGCACCGCGCCGCCCCGGGCGCCGTCCCGACGAAAGGCGCATCCACCCATGTCCACCCCGACTCATGCCAACCCTGAGGCCAACGCCGATTTTGCACGTGCCGTCGCCGCCGAACTGGGACCGCAGTGGGCACCCCGGCCCGCGGACTGGCCCGGCCACTACCAACTGACCGACGGCCGCGGAGCGCGTCTCGTCCTCCTCCCCGGGCTTGTGCGCGGCCTCCTGCCGGCTGCGAACAGCCATAGGGTCCGCTACGGACCTTCATCCCCTCAGATCGGCGTCACGCACCGCGATCCCGTGCATGTCGCCCGACATATCCGCCGCAGGCTCCTCCCTCAGTACGAGGCCGCACGCGCCCAGCACCAGGCGCTCGTAGGGGCCGAGCGCGCCGAGCGCCGCGCGCGTGCCCGAGTCGCGCAGGGCCTTGCCGAGACGCTCGAGACCCCTGCTGCGACCGTCGTGGTCGTGCCGGACTCCCCCCGCAGCGGGCAGACCACCGTCCGATGCGCATACATCAACGGCGGCTCCGTCGAGGCGGTCGTTGAGGGAGGCGGGGCGGGTGTCTCCCTGGATCTTCCGGGCTTGACGGCTGATCAGGCCAACGCCGTCGCCGGAATGGTCAGAAGCCTGAACGAGTCTCGCAAACGGGAGTTGACGCCAGGACCTCAGTAGAGTAAATTAGTACACGTCGGAACGGGGAGGGCAAGCCCCGGGCCGGACACCACAGACCACGAACCAAGGAATCTCGTGACCTCACACCGGGCCGAAGGCCCCATCGTCCAGCTGCACGTCGTCGTGACCGAGCGCACCGCCCCCGAGCCGGAGCCCGTTCACCTTCACCCGCTCGACCTCATCGCCGCGATCCTGCTGGCCCACTACGGGCCGGACACCGGACCGGACACGCCGGAGCCGCAGGGAGGTCCCCGTCCCCGGTGCCGTCACACGACCTGGGCGGCCCCGCTCACCGAGGCCGACGTGTACGGGTTCCTGATCGATCTCGGCTGATCCGCCACCGGGGCCGGGAAGGCCCGGCCCCGCCCCCCTCCCGGAAAGGAAGGCCATGGAGGCCAGCACCATCACGTTCGACGACGTACTCGCGTTCGTCCGCAGCCAGGCCACCGACGTTGACCTGGAGCGCTTCGAGGACACTGCCAGGAAGCGGCGCAGCTCCCTGAGCAAGGAACGCGCGAAGAACCTCGCGCCGGGGCAGAAGGTCCGGCTCGACTCCTACAAGGACGCCCGCCTCAACGGACTGACGGGCGAGGTCGTCCACGTCGACCGCCAGCCGCGGAAGGCGGCCTACGCCGCCGTACGCCTCGACGAGGAGTCCACCCGGCGGCTCGCGAACTTCCGGCATGTCCCGGAAGGCGAGAAGGAGTACACCCTCACCCGCCTCGCAGCCTCCGGCTGCTACCCGGCCTGAAGCCCGCCCACTCGAAAGGAGCCCACCGTGATGGGACTCACCGCTGACGCCGTCAACGACTTCCTCGCGCAGCACGCGAACGACAGCCACCTCGACGCGCTCTTCCCGGCCACCAAGAAGCGGCGGGAGGCGCTGGAAACGCTGCGCGTGACGATGCTGAAGGTCGGCGACGAGATCACCGTCGCGCGCATCCGGCCCAAGTACTTCGCCGGACTGAGCGGCACCCTGATCAACATCTCGGCACCGTCCCGAGGGCGGCAGAAGACGGTCATCCGGCTCGACGAGGAGTCCACCCGGCGCCTCCGCCAGCACGAGTGGGTGCCCGAGGAGGACAAGGAGCACGAGATCGACTGCATCCCTCTCAGCGCGTGCTTCCTCAAGGGGGAGGCCCCCACGAAGTAGCCCGAGAGATCGCGCGGCGGCTCCGTCACGGCCGCCGCGCCCCGCCCACCCGGAAGGACACGATGACCACCCAAGGGCTGCCGCCCTTCAGGCCCACCGACTTCGAGGAGCCGTGCGAGGGGTGCGGAGCTCCCGCGGGGGCCTACTGCCGCCCGGGCTGCGACTGCGGGTACACCGCTGAGAACGCTCGCGCCGACGCAGTCCGCGCCCAGCGCCGCTCCCTACACCAGACGTGACCGGCTGCCGGGCTCCCGACTCCTCCGCCGGGAGCCCGGCAGTCGGCCGTACCGCAACCGCCGAAAAGGAACCCCGTGTTTGTCGTCGCCCCCCGGCTCCCCAAGGAGCTCAGGCCCTCCCACGCGGCATGGCGCGCAGCACAGCACGCCGCCGCCCTCGCCGGGGCCGCCCTGCTCCGCTCCGCCTACCCCGAGCTCGACGCCGAGGACCCGGAAGACCCGCTCTGCCTCACGGGCCGCGCCGCCGAGGATGGCAAGATCACCTTGTGGCCAAGTGCGCCGGACGACCTGCCGGGATTCCACCTCGGCGCCGAGGCCCTGCCCGTTCCCGTCGCCCAGCTGATCACCGACATCGTGCACGGCCGTGACTGGTTCCCCCTGGTCAGGGCGGGGACGAACGAGCCGACCAGCGACATCGCCGCCGCGGAGCCCGGCCGGTACGCCCAGGCCGAGGCCGGGCGACCGGCGGCACACGAGCTGACCATCGACGACGACGGAACGGTCGCTCTCCACTTCCCCGGCCTCACCATGAACGCCGTCCTCGGCGCCCTCGCGGTCCTCCGAGACCCCGGCGCCGTGCGGGTCCACCAGGCCGGCTGCACCCTCAGGCACTGCACCTGCCAATGCCCCACCGTCGACGACTGCCGCCCGTGCGACAGCTGCGCCTGCCAGTGCCAATGCACCGGCGTGGCCACCTGACGGCCTCCCCGCACCGCCGAGGCGGCCGGAGCCGACCCCGAGTCCCCCTCCAGACCAACCCGCGGAGACACAGATGTTCCCGACGTACAGCGCCCTTCTCGGCCGGGCCCAGGCGGCACAGGACCCCAAGGTCCGGTGCGCCTTCCTGGTCGCTGCGATCACCCACGCCGCCGACCTCCAGGCCCGGGAGACCGGAGACGGCCACCGCCGCGCCCGGACCGTCACCGTCGAAGTCGGCGCAGACCCGGACACTCTCGTCGTTCTGCACATGACGACGGACGACGGAGCCCGCCTCGACCTGGACGGACTGCACTTCGACCAGGTCGCGGAACCTCTCGCCGACCTCGCTCGGCACCCGTATGAGGACTGGGCTGATCACTGCGCGCGCAGCGACGACGAGCTCGGCGTGTACGAACTCGACGTGCAGGCCACGGCCCGCGAGGCGCTGAGACTCCTGTGTCCGTGGAGTGACCTCCGGACGGGGTTGATCACCATCGACAAGTAAGGTAAATTAGTTAATGTCGGAACCGGGGAGGGCAAGCCCCGGCCGTCCACCACAGGCCCCATCCGCACAAGGAGTGCCATGACGAACCACTGCGACGACTGCCGCCGCCCCGAAGCGCTCAAGCGCCACTCCCGCGTGGCCCTGAACGGCGCGATCATCAGCGCCTGGCTCTGCCTCCCGTGCGGAAGGCGATTCGATGAGATCACGACGCGGCTCAACTCGGCCGCCCTGCTCGGAGCCTGACGCCGCCCCCGCTCCAGGGTGCCGCACTGACTCGGCGCCCTGGGGCGTCATCCCCGACCCCACGGACATCCAATGCCGAACCTCCTGTCCGCAGCGACGAAGCGCCTCGCCGGCGCGGCGTCGCGCACGCTCCTGGCGAGCGCTGACCTCGCCGCCCGCCGGACGGGCACCCTCAACCCCTTCGACGTCACCCGCATCGTCCTGGAGGAACTGTCGAAGCCCGACGCCTCCGGCGCCGACTTCTTCAACGAGGTCCAAGGACGCGTCCACGCCGCTGGCTTCCGGTGGTCGTGCGGCACGTGCGCCTGCGGGCGCCCCGCTGGTGAAGACGAGCTCAGCCCGTGCGACGCCTGCCAGAGCGACGGCTGACTGGGCTACGCGTTCGACGCGGTACTGCGGTCCTCTGCCCGGCACGAGACGGGGCGCGCGGCGCGCCCGTCGCGCCTCGGCCGGCCCAACCTCGGACAGCCCGGTTACGCCCCCCAGTCGTAGGGGTCGTCCTCAAGGCCCGCTCGCTCGCCGAATCCTTCGTCGAAGCCCTTGAGGACGGGGTCGAGCTCGGCTGCCGCACACAGGGAGCAGAGCCGGACGCCCGGGCGCTCGGCAGCGTCGAGCGCCTGCTCCCACGTCAGAACGGGGACTCCCTCCGGGGCTTCGGCGCAGTCGACGGCGTGCACGACGCCCTGGGCCGGTCCTCGGCGGCCGCCGAGCTTCTGCAGCACCCATCCGGAGGGCCGGCGGGGCCCGAGGATCTGCTCGACGAGGGGTGGCGGGGCCAGGCGCTCGATGGGGATGGAGTCGTACGCCGCCCCGTCGACGGGGCGAAGGTGCTCTTGGGGACGCAGCCACATCCGGTACTCCGCAGCTTCGATGCCGCCGTCCTCGGTGGTCCTGTAGACCGGGATCGAAACGAGGTAGAGCCAGCCGTCGGGCAGCTGCCGCCGGGCGTGGAGGCGCCCGACGATCTCCTGTTCGCCGTCGGGCAGCAGGATCCGGATCGGCGCCGGCCGGGAGTCGGACAGGGGGGTAGTCACCTTTCCACCGTAGGCACGAGCGCGCCGTCCGTCGTGCGACCGCGCACCCGCCGAGAGGGAGCGGAGCTCCCTCGGGCCCTGCGGAGCCGAAGGGAGGGTCACCGGCAGGTCGCCCGCGGCCCGCTCGGTGGAGTACGAGGTGCGGCACCGCGTGAGGCACCTCGCAAACGGGGCGGTGGCCGCCCGTCTCCCCTCACTCAAGGCGTCGGATCGCCCGAAGGGGGATCCCCTGGTCGGTGAGCAGGTTGCCCTTCATCCCCAGATGGGGTAAATTAGTACACGTCATGAAGGGGAGGGCAAACCCCGGCGTGACGAGACCACCACAAGCCGCCTCGACCCAGGGGACCTCTATGACCGAGCAGCACGTGCCCGCCACCCAGTCCGACCAGATCCTCACGCCGGAGGTCTGGCGGCGCGAGCGCGGACACGACTTCTACCCGCCGAGCGAGGTCCTGCGGGACGTCCCTGCGATCTATGCCACGGACGGCATCCCGTGCGAGCACAAGACGATCCACGCGCACTACTTCGCCGCGTGGGGCGACTGGTACGTGGCCGAGTTCGATCCGGCCAGCGGGGAGGCGTTCGGCTGGGCCCGGCTCGGCGCCGACGACACGCAGGGCGAGTGGGGCTACATCGACCTCCCTGCCCTGGAGTCACACCGCTCCACCACGGGGCTGCCCAACTTCGTCGAGCGGGATCTGGACTTCGAGCCGCAGCTCGCTGCCGACTGCCTGCCGAAGGGGCGCCGCCGCCTTGGGTGCGATGTCGAGGACTGCGTCACGTGCGCGCCGCAGTCGTAGGGCCCCGCCGAAGGCGGAGCCGCCGCACCGGCTGAGAGCCGGTGCCCGGCCCGGCTCTCAGCCGGTGCGCTGTCGCGTGAGCGGTTCCGCCGGCATGGTCCGGCCCGTGGATCCGGCCCCGGCCTTCCGGGTCGGACGGGGCTGTCAGCGGCCGTCCGCTCGGTCCGTCGCCCTCATGATCTCGTCGATCAGGGCCAGGTCGGTCGGGACCGGCTCGCCCGCGGGAAGGTCCAGGACGACGGCGCCGTACGCCGGCTGGGGCTGGGCGACGAGCCGCGCGGGCGCGACTCCGTCGCCCGGGATGATCCCGCCGGTCGCGCTCGATGTCTTGGCCGTGCCGCCGCGGGTCGCGTGCAGTTCCATGCTTCCCCCTCGAATGTCGTCGGTCGAGCGTATCGGCGAGTTGGGGGTTCGGGGTCGCGCCGTCGACAAAGGGGCCGGAAGCGGAAGTTGACAGCCTCACCCCAGATGGGTAAATTAGTATACGTCGAAACGGGGAGGGCAAGCCCCGGATCGGTCACCACACGCCGCCTTCCTCCAAGGAGTTGCGCTCATGCTGCACCAGCCTCACGCCAACGGCCCCTGCGAAGCCTGCCTGGCCACGGGCCTGCCCGCCGTCGCGGCCCGCGACCTCAAGGTCGGCATGCTCATCCAGGACAAGTTCACCCCCGGGCCGTACACCGAATACTCGGTCGGCGAGATCGGCACCGTCGAGGTCGACGAAGGCAGCTACTTCGCCGTCCGATGGTCCTTCCGATGGCACCGGGTCTACCGGGGAACCGAGCTGATCTACGCCTACCCGGACAGCAGCCGCTGCACCTACAACGTCACGGGAGCTCACGAATACCTCCCGCTCGAAGCCGGCACTGCCGCACCTCCGACCGAGAAGTACGTGAACCCGACCTACCCCTGAGTCCAGCGCGCCCCCGCACCACCGGGGACGCAGCGACTTCGCCGGTCCGGGAGGGCGAACCCGGACCGGCGCACCACAACCACCAGCCCAAGGAGGAATCCCGATGGGAGCCCGAGCCATCGTCGAATGGCACCAGCCCAAGAACGAGTTGCCTGCGCTCCTGCAGCGCAACCCCTGGCTGAGCCCCAGCACCTTCCTGCCTGCGCTCGCGGACTTCGTCCACGTGGCTCGCGAGACCGACCAGGCGCCCAGTGCCGAACTCTTCCGAGGTTGGGCCGCCGAGCGAGTGCCGTACGTGCTCGGCGAGGACGAGACGCGCGACCGGATGACCTTTCTCAGGCCCGGGGCCGACGTGCAGTTCCACTACCTCGTCCAGCTCGCCGAGGATGACCAGCCCGCCGGGCGGGCGCTCAGTGTGACGGTCCGCGAGAAGAACCTCTTCCAGCCGGGCACCGGCGGTCGCTGGGAAGTCATCCACCAGGCCGGGGCCGACGAGGAACTGTTCGAACTGGCCGCCGGCATCCTGGAGCGGCAGGCTGCCCGCATCCGCCGACTCGCAGCCGAAGGCCGCGGCGGACCGATGCCCGCGGCCCACGAGGTCGCCGACCGCGCCGCGCAGATCCGGGCGCGCATCAGCCAGCCCGCCGAAGCGGATGGTCGCGCGCACGCGGTCACCGGGAGCGTGACCGCGTGAGCAGCCGACAGACCCTGTGGGACCCGCCACCGACGCTGAGTCCGAGCAACCTCGAAGGACTCAGCGTGCTCGGGCACGCCCACGGACCGACCCACGCCCCATGGACCGGCAGGGGAAGGAGCCGCACCCGGTACTCCATCCACGCCGTCGACGTCGAGCAGGGCAGGCTTCTCGTCTCGATCAGCAGCATCGTCCTCTCCGGGGGCGACACCGAGTATCCGCATCCCCAGCGCGGCATCACCGGCTGGGCGAAGCCCAGGAGCTTCGAGCTGATCCTGCTGTCCCACCTGCGCGCCGAAGGCGCACATGCGGGGTACCAATGCCATCACCATGTCACCACCTACCCCGATGCCCGGCCATGCTGGCACTGCAAGGTCCACCCGCCGGCGGACGGCTGCACGTACTTCTCCGTCGCCCGCCACACGTTCGTCGAGGACACGGCGCGGTGAACGGGATGGCCATCGTCCAGAGCAGGGTCAGCGACCGCCAGGGCCGCTGCCTCGCCGCTGCGGCCCGCGGTCGCCTCTTCGCCGCCCGGGAGTACGGCGCCGTGCGCTACTTCACGCTCCGGCCAGGTCCTGACGCCCCTGCCGTCTTCAGACCGGACGACATCCACGAGTGCGTCAGCCGAGGCTGGCTGGAGTGGGCCGACGGGGGCGCGGCCGCGGTCATCACCGAACCCGGACGCGCCGCCCTCGACGAGTACCGGCTCGACGCCCAGCGCCGAAGCGAACTCCCGTACACCATCACCAGGAACGCCATGCGGGGCGAGCTGCACGCGCCGCACGAGCCGATCCGGATTCTGCGCGACGCCCGGACCGGCCGGGAGATCAAGCCCGGCGACAGGGTCACGGACCCGTTCGGCGAGCCGATCACCTACCTGGGCCCGACCATGAGCCGGACCGGCGACACCGGAGCGTGGCGGCCCAGCCGGATCGCCCGCGTCCTGTACCCCGGAGAGATCCCGTGGGTCTTCCTCCCCGCCGAGATCGGGGCCGCCTACGACGACATGCCGCCCGCGGGCGGGGCCTGAGCCGGGGCGCGGCCGAGCGGGCGCCGGCCACCGTGCTGTCGAACGCGGGGCTCCGCCCCGGACCCCGGCCTCACTCCCAGAGGGGGGGAGGGCCCCGTGTTCGACAGCGGCACGTGGGGGGTGAAGGGGCGGGGCGCGGGGTGTCCCTCCGGCCGATCGACGTCCGAACCCTGCCACACCCGGCCGGGACCACTAGCCCAAGCCGCTGCGCGGTCGCTGCGCGAGGCCAGCGGCCCCGGCCGGGCGCGGCACCACCGCGCCGCCGACCGACCGGAGGGACACCCCGCTCACACGGGGGCGCAGTCTGCGGGCCGCAGAAACCTGCCGAAAAAACCGGCGAAATCGCTGGTCAGGAGTTGCGCCGACTCCCCCAGTGAGGTAAATTAATACATGTCGGAACGGGGAGGGCAAACCCCGGGCCGGCCGCCACAGACCAGCCTCACAAGGAGCGCACCATGGCCATCGAGACCGCCGAGCAGTTCACCCGCCGCGCCGCCGTCGTCATCCCGACCGACGCCGCGTCGAACGCCCGGAACGCGGACCTCCCCGACCTTGCGCAGATCCTCAAGCGGCAGCAGGACGCCAAGATCGACATGGTCGCCCCTGCCTCCGCCCTCACCTTCCAGGGCGGCAACCTCAACGTCCAGGGCCTCTCCCCCATCCTCACCGACACCGGCGTCACCATCGCCGACGGGACCTACCGCCCCACCACCGTCGCCGACGAGGGCATCGCCTCCAAGCTCGGCATCCCGCTCGCCTACCTGCGCCGGATGCGCGCCGAAAAGGTCGACCTGTACGACGCGAACGTCATGGGGTGGCTCGCCGAAGACCCCGCCCGCAAGTTCCTCCTGCGCGGCTTCACCGGCCACCAGGGCGGCGAAGGCGTCCTCCGCGCCTTCCTCTCCGACAGCTACAAGATGATCGACAACTTCGACGTCCTCCTGGCCGCGCTCAGCGGCGTGAAGGCATCCGGCCACGACGTCCGTATCACCGGGTGCGACCTCACCGAGCGCCGCATGATCGTCCGCGTCGAGTCCGAGCACATCAAGGTGCTCGCCCCCACCCTCCTGCGCGGCTACCGCTCCCCCTTCACTGGCCAGACCGGCGACGAGCTGCCCATCGTCAGCGCCGGATTCGTGATCGCCAACTCCGAGGTGGGCGCGGGCGCGTTCACCATCACCCCCCGCATCACCGTCAAGGTGTGCGAGAACGGCATGACCATCCAGAAGGACGCCCTGCGAGCCGTCCACCTCGGCGCCAAGCTGGACGAAGGCGTCATCCGCTGGTCCGGCGACACCGAGACCAAGAACCTCGAACTGATCACCGCCCAGGCCCGCGACGCCGTCGCCACCTTCCTTGACCGCGAGTACGTCGAGACCAAGCTGACCCAGATTGAGAAGGAAGCGGGCCGCCCGATCACCGACCCCGTCAAGACGATCGAAGTCGTCTCCAAGAAGCTCAAGTTCACGGACGGGCTCCGTGAGTCGATCCTGACCCACTTCATCCAGGGCGGCCAGACCACGGCGGGCGGCCTCATGCAGGCCATCACCGCCACCGCCCAGACGCTCGACGACGCGGACGCGGCCTTCGAGCTGGAGGGCCAGGCCCTCACCGCCATGAGCCTCGCGGCCAGCGCGTAACCCCAAGACCGCCGCTCCGGGACACGGCCCCCACCCCATCCCGGAGCGGCACCCGCCCGGCCCGTCCGACCACCCCACCCCGGACGGGCCGGGCTCCCCGGGCCGGGGCCGCGATCACGGCGGCATCGAGCCGCCGCGCCCGCGCGCGCCCACCGCCGCCGGCCCCCGCCGCCGTACGCGGCCCACCGCAGCACGTCGAAGAGAAAGGCCCGCCGCCCATGCAGGCGACCGCCACCCGCCCCCAGCCCGCCCGCCACCTTCCCCTTCGCGTCCCCAGCGACCGCACCACCACCTCCACGTGGTGGTTCGTCGTGACCGAGTCCGGCACCGAGATGCTCACGCTCTGCCCGGACACCTCCTACGCCCCCGTCAACGTCTACGAAAACGGCTATCTCGTCCCCATCAGGGCCCGGGAGCGCTGCACCCCCGACCAGCGCCCGGACATCCGGCTCGAAGTCCGCCCCGACCACAGCGCCGCCAGTGCCTCCTGCCGCGTCCCCGTCCACCACCCCGTGTGGCAGATGCGGCTCCACCAGGAGAACTGACCACCGGCTTCACCTCCCGGCCCCGGCCGCAGTCCCGACCGCCGGAGGCCGGGCGCCCGCCAGCGCGGCAGCCGCGAGCGCGGCGGCATCGAGCCGCCCCGCCCGCGCACGCCCCGCTCCCGCCCGCCGCCCCCGGCACCGCGGCGGCAGCGCGGAATCCCGAAAGGCCCAAACCGTCATGCCCACCCTGATAGCCGTCGACCCGCCCGGCTGCGGCTGCACCGAGTGCATCACGGGGCAATACGTCCCCCTCGACCGCGCGACACCCCAGGACATCGCCGCTCTGCTCAACGGCCGGCTGCGCAACCACACCGGCGCCGCCCTCCGCGTGACCGTCGTGTACGCCCTCAGCCCCGGCGGTGCGCTGGACGACGCCGTACCGGACACGGTCCGAGTCGACTGCCAAGGGCTGCCCTGGGACCTCGAGCCCCAGCACGCCGCTCCGCGAGAGCGGTAAGGCCCCGGCCCGTCCGCCAGCCGCGGTTCCGGCGGCATCGAGCAGCCAGGACCGCGCACGCCACCGCCCGCCCCACGCCGGGCCGCCCCGCTGCCCACCGAGAGCAAGGACACCATGATCATCACCCTCGAACCTCCTCAGACCATGCACCATGAGGAGCATCTCGGCCAGTACGGCCTGCTCCGAATGGACATCACCACCAACCCGGCCGACGGCAGCAGCACGTACAAGCTCCGCGCTCCCCACGTCCACGGTCACGCAGTCCTCTCCCCGGGAACCCTCCTCGCGGACCCCACCGAGTCACCCCGCCCGCGGACGGTCGACCTCCTGGTCCTCTTCGGCACAGAACCCGCAACCCCTGCCCACCGACGAGAAGACCCGCTGACGATCAACGGGATCGCGCTCGCCAGCCTGACCCGCGTGTTCTTCGAAGACGTCGACGCCGGCGCCCGGGTACCAACCTTCCGGCGGAACAAGAACTCCAACGCGATTCCCCTGCCCCCCGCCACCGGCCGGCACGCCGCGGCCGTGCTCGGCGCAGTCGTCGCCCACTGGCGAGCCCGACCCGACCGAGAAGCCCTCGAAGCCGCAGGACGCCGCATCGCCGCCGCCACCTACCTGGAGAGGTACACCAAGGAGCTGCACCAGCTGGACCAGACCCTCAACGAGACCCGGGCCGCCCGGGTCAGGACCTCCCAGCGGGTCGAGACCCTCCGCGCCCTCCTCCCGGGCACCGAGCACGCTGCCGCGTAACCGACAGGCCCCCGCATCAGGCCGAGCGCCCGAACCGCTCAGGCACGCCGCGGACCTCGGCTCCTCGTTCACCTAGCCGCCGCGGGCGAAGGCTGACCCGGCCCCACCGCGCCGGGTGCCGCCCACGACCCGGCCAGCTCGGTGCAGCCTGGCGTCCCCCGCGGGGGATCCGCTGTCGGCGGGGGGAGAAGCACGGGCCGGGGGCTCCGCCCCGGGCGGAGCCCGGCTGGCGCCGGGCGCTGCTCCCCGGCGCCAACCTTCGCTGCGCTCCGGCCGGCACCGGGGTCTACCTCCATCCCCGGCTTTCTGATTGTGGCCGCGCGGGCCTGGCCCTCAAGCGCTCCAGTCCGTGTCCTCGCCGGCCCGCTCCTACGTCGCTATACCGGCTCCGGTACTCCTTCCCGCGCTTGACCGCCAGGCCCGCGCGGCCTGGAACTACCTTTGCCGGGGCGGGAGGAAGAAAGGTCGGCGGGTATCCGCTCGTAGGGGCTTCGGCCGTCCCCCGGCGGCCGGGCTGACGGGGGTGCTCCGTAGAGGCACACAGCCGCTCCGCGCCTGCTCCACCCCGGACGATGGCGCCGAAATCGGGGAAAAGTCGCTGTTCAGAGATTGTGCAAAGGTCACCGCAATGGTAAACTAGTACACGTCGGAACGGGGAGGGCAAACCCCGGGCCGGCCGCCACGATCCACCGATCCAAGGAGTCGTCCCATGGTCGCCGTCCTCACCGAGGCCCCGCCCGCGCAGATCGCGGTCGCGCCGCAGCTCGAAGAGTACGACCGCATCCAGTGCGCACGTGAGGACTGCCGGGCCGACTCGGGATTCCCCGACGACGCCGACGAAGGGGCCTGGGCCGCCTACGACCAGGGCTGGCACATCTCAGACTTCAACCGCGACACCTGCGGCTGCCCGCATCTGTGCGCCGACTGCGCGCACGACTGGTGCGGCGTGATGGACGACAGCCCGCGCCTGATCGGAATGCGCGTCGTCGGTTAAACGCCGCCGGGCGGCCCGCGCAGGGCCGCCCGCCCCGCCCGCACTGGCACCCCAAGGTAAGGACGTTTTCCGTGAATGCCATCTATGTCGCCTCCCTTTCCGACTACAACGCCGGACGGCTCCACGGAAAGTGGATAGCGATCCACGGCGATGCAGACGACGTTTATGGCGAAATAGACGCCGTACTCAGGGCCTCTCCGCAGGGAGGAGCGGAAGAGTACGCGATTCACGATTTCGAAGGATTCGGCGGAATCGAGCTGCGGGAAACCGAAAGCATTGAAGATCTGGTCCTCATCGCCGAAGCCCTGGACCATTACCCCGCCGAAGTCGTCAGGTACTTCCACGAGAAGGTGAGCGCCGAAGATCTCACGGAGAAGTGCCAGGATGGATACATCAGGACGACTGAATGGAACCTTGACCCGGAATCGGCCGTCGCTGAATACGCGCTCGACTATCTGACCGACCACGGCGCCGAGGGGGTGCCGCAGCTTTGGCGCGATCACATCGAGGCCGTAGCGCAGTCGCTCGCGGTCAACTGGATAAACGACGGCGGTGTCATCCCCATTTATGCCGGAGCCGGGACCTATCACCTTGTGCGCGGCCATTGAGTCTCTCGATTTCCCGCCCGGAAAGCGCCGGGAAGGTTGACACACCTTTCCTGTGAGGGTAGATTAGTACATGTCGGAACGGGGAGGGCAAACCCCGGGACGGCCACCACGAACCACCGAGTCGAGGAGACCTCATGCCCGCCGTGATGCTGACCGCCGCCGACCAGCTCGACACCATCCGCGAACTCGTCCACGAGCTGTACGGCAACCGGGCGGAGACCGTGGACCGGGGTGGCTTTGGGTACTACCGGGTCGACGACTACGAGTACGGGGCCGAGTTCGTCGCCCGCCCCCTCGATTCCCTCGACCCCATCCAGGCGACCGAGCTGCGCCACGAGCTCTCGCACCACGTCGCCGAGTACGCCGACGACCCCCAGGCGGACCCCGACCGGGTCGAGGACCAGGGCCAGACCGTCCGTCTGTAGCCCGCACACTCCCCCGCGCCCCTCGGCGGGTGCGGGGACGCCCTCTACCGGCCGGGCATTCCGGCCGGCCTCAAGCCCCCACATGCACCCCTGAACGGACCTCCAATGACCCTCCAGAGCCCCGGAGACCCGCAGGCGGACCTGCTCGCCCGCGCTGCCGCAGGCGACCGCGCCGCCCAGGTCGCATTCGCCGCCGGGCGCGCCGCCCGCATCCGGGCCCGCCACCTGCTGACCGCCAGCGGCCGGGCCGCCGCCTACCGCATGATCCGGCGCAACCCGGAGAGCGAGGCCGACTGATGAGCACCGACACCGCCAAGTCGCCCCTGCCCGACCCGTACGCGGACCCCGCCGCCCACCTCGCGGCCCGCGCGCATCGGCTCCACGAGGCCCATACGGAGATGGCCGGTGCCTTCCTCCACTCCGCCGCCCCCGCCATCCGCGCGCTGTGGCCCCGGGCAGAGCGCGTGATCTTCGACCGCACCGCCCACGACGCCGACCCCCGCCACCCGGTCACCTTCCTGCGCATCGAAGGCGTGTACGGGGCCGTCATCGCCACACGCGAGGAAGCCGACGCGCTCGACCGAGACGGCCAAGCGCTCCTGCGTGACGCACTCGCCGAGGTCTACGCGGCCGTCCTCCACTGGGACGCCGGGGCCGTCCCCGGGGCCCGCCCGTGGTGCGTGCACTCCACCTACGGGTTCCAGGACGGGGCCACGCCACCGTTCCTGTGCACGGTGACCCTCCCTCCTGCCGGAGCAGCGGCCTCGCGGCTTGATGTGCTCGACCGTATCGGGTAAACTAGTAAACGTCGGAACAGGGAGGGCAAGCCCTGGGCCGCGCACCACGAACCACCGAACCGAGGACCGTCTCACGGGATACACCCACTACTTCGCCTACGCCCCGCAGTCGGAGACCTTCCGGGTCAACTGGCTCCAACTGCGCATGGACGCCGCCGCCGTCATGGACTTCACGAAGGCGTCCGGGATCCCCCTGGGCGGATCCGACGGGCGCGGAGCGCCGGTGATCGGCGAAGGCCTGATCCTCTTCAACGGGCGAGGCGACGAGACGTGCGAGGACTTCCGCCTGGAGCTCGACCCCGACCGGCTCTCCCCGTCCGGTCCGTTCGTCTGGGGTTTCACCAAGACCGCCGCATGCCTCTACGACGTGGCCGTCACCGCCGTACTCCTGCGCGCCCACGTCCTGATGCCAGAGGTGTTCGCCATCGACAGCGACGGCGCTTGGGCCGACTGGCTGGAAGCCCGAGCCGTCAACCAGGCCCTGTTCCCCGACTCGCCCCTACCTGTGGCCGAACCGTTCACCGACACCACCTGCGGCCCCCTTGCCGCCCGCCGCTGACCATCGCCGCCGGGCCCGCCCGGGCCCGGCGGTGGCCGGCCCCCCGCGCCGCTCATGGAGCGCGTACGCGGGACTGGTGTTGACACCCCACCCCAAAGCTAGTAAATTAGTACACGTCGGAGAGGGGAGGGCGAACCCCGCACCGGCCACCATAAAAGCACCGCCGCAGACGAGGAGCACATCATGGCCCGCACCGACCGCGCCGTACGCGACCGCAAGGCATTCGAGGAGCGCCTGAAGACCGCCGCCGAGGCCGGCCGGAAGAACGCCCGGCGCTACGCGAACGACTGGTGGGGTCGCCTCCATGCCGAGGAGCTGACGGCGGAGAACGTCCGGATGGACAGTTTCTTCGAGGCCATCACCGGCTACCAGTTCCAGATCGAGCTGTGGGTGAACCTCATCGAGGCCCTGGAGGTCAGCGGCGACGTCGTCGCGACGTGGCACGAGAAGATCGCCGAGGCTGAGCGGAACTCCGAGCGAACCGGGGGGAGTATGGGCAACCCTGTCGCCGACGCCCGGCAGCACCTCTGGCGCGACGCGAATGAGAAGTTCGCCCGATACGCCGCCGACTCCTTCCGGCGCGTCGGCTGAACCGTCCCGCGCCCGTCCCCTTCGGTCTTCCGGTTGAGGTCGGGCGTGCGAGGTTGCCAACTCAACCCGCAAGAGGTAAATTAGTATATGTCGGAACGGGGAGGGCAAACCCCGGGTCGAACACTACGAACCATCGAGCGAGACGAGCGAACATGTCCACCGCCACCCGCCCCGCCATCGGCCCCCGCCTCCTGGAGGCCGTCGACGAGAGCCCGTACGGCGAACTCAGCAAGACTCACGTCCGCTACATCAACGGCCGTCCGTACCGCTTCCACTGGTGGGAGTACCGCTCCGGCGACACCTTCGTCGACGTCTCCGTCCCCGACGAGCCGACGTCGGCGTTGATCGACATCTTCCCCGAGTACGGCACCATGCCCGAACACTTCGGCTGGACCCTGCTCCGCCAGTTCAGCAGCTACATGTTCGACTAGCCGCCGCCCGCCGGGGCGGCGAAGCCCCGGCACTCCCCGCGGAGCGCCCGCCGAAACGGCGGGCGCGCCGCGTCCGCCCACCGAAACGAGACAGGGCATGACCATTCCCGGAATCCTCGCCGCGCTCAGCCTGGGGTACGCGCTCGGCCGCCTCCGCCCCTGGGGCCGGCTCGGCAACTGGGCCGACTGGCAGGTGCGGCACCGCCCCGGGCGCTGGATCGGGAGCCGCGCGCGCGAGTCGGCGCTGTTCGTGGCTCTTGCCGCCACCCAGCCGCGCGCCGCCTTTGCCGCCCTGCGGCAGGTGCGGGGCACATCACCGCGCCAGGTTGACACGTTCACCCGCGAGAAGTAAACTAGTACACGTCGAGAAGGGGAGGGCAACCCTGGATCGGCCGCCACAGAACCACCAACGAGGAGAGACCCCCATGGCAGGCGAGACCACCATCACCCTGATCGGCAACCTGGTCGACGACCCAGAGCTCCGCTTCACCCCCTCCGGCGCCGGAGTCGCCAAATTCCGTGTCGCCTCCACCCCGAGGATCTTCGACAAGACCACCAACGAGTGGAAGGACGGCGAGAGCCTCTTCCTGACCTGCTCCGTCTGGCGACACGTCGCCGAGAACGTCGCTGAGTCCCTGACCAAGGGCATGCGCGTCATCGTCCAGGGCCGCCTGCGCCAGCGCAGCTACGAGACCAACGAAGGCGAGAAGCGCACCGTCTACGAGCTCGACGTCGAGGAAGTCGGCCCGAGCCTGCGCAACGCGACCGCCAAGGTGGCCAAGGTGCAGCGCAACGGTCAGGGCCAGCAGAACGGCTGGGGCCAGGCGCAGCAGAGCGGAGCCCCGCAGGCGGACCCGTGGGCGACCGCCCCCAGCGCGGACGACCAGCCGCCGTTCTAGCCGCCCCGGGGGCCGCGTCGCGCGATGCGGCCCCCGGCCCGCCCGCCGCCCGTCCGCGCGGGACCGCGCCCAGACCGGCATCGAGCCGGCCCGGCCGCGTCCGCGCCGAACCGCCCGAGCCGCGCCCCGCCGTACGCACCACCAGGCCGCTGACAGCCGCCAGCGCGCGGCCACCATGAGCCCGGCGTCCGTTTGCTCGCCGGCCGACCGCGTCCGCGGCGGCATCGAGCCGCCTCGTACGCGAACACCCCCACCACCCCCGCCGTCTGCACAGGAAAGCCCCATGCCGTCCCGAACACCCCCGTCCCCGACGGTCGCCCCGGAAGACGAGTTCGACATGTACGGCGTCCAGCTGCCCCTCGGGGGTTGGACGTACGCCCTCGACGACACACCCGTGGTCTACGGACCCGGCTGGTACCCATTCCACCGGCACGTGCAGCGGACCGAGCCGCACCCCGAAGCGCCCCTCCTGACCCGCTCGGCCAGCACCGGGCGGACCGTGTCCACGAGCGTGCGCATCTCGCCGGACACCGAGTTTCGGTCCTGGCGCAACGAGTACACCCTGCTCCGCCCCTACGACCACCGGGTCCACGCACACCTGACGCTGTTCGTCGAACCGCACGGTGGGGGCGCGATGATCCGCCGTGTAACCGCCGAGATCGACCTCCGCACCTCCCGCGTCACCGTCCCCGCACAGTGCCCCGTCCACCTCCGAGAGCAAGCCGAGGTCAAGGCGCAGCGGGCGATGGACCTCCTCGCCGCTGCGCGCGCGGAACGACGTCACGGCCGCCCGGCTCCGGCAGCCGTACTCCACCCCGGCCTACGCCACCACGGCCCCCGCTACCCCGACTACACCGACACGGTCGAGGCCCCACGGCTCGCGGCCGCCATCACACAGGAGACATGGTGATCGTCTACGTCCGCTTCCGCCCCAACGACCGAGCCGAGTACGGGCCGCTGGAGGTCATCTCCTCCCTCGGAGTCGCCCAGGGTGAGCTGTCCCGCAGGGCCCGCGATGGGCAGGGCACCATCAACACCGCCACCACCGTGCTCGGAGTCGCGAAGGAGCGGAACGCGACGATCTACCAGGCACTCCGTAGCTTGTGGTCGCTGAACCGCGAAGCCCTGGACGGCTGCGACGACACGGCGTCGATGCTCGTGTGGGAGCCCGGCCCGGACAACACCCTGCCGTCCGAGGGCGCCGAACCGGCCGAGCGCTGGACCGTGCGCGGGCCGGCGTGCGTGGTCGAGCGTGAGCCGCTGCGCGGCAGGATCCAGGCGAAGCGAGGCCTGTGAGCCGGCCGTCTGCCGGTGCTCTCCAGCGCCCGCAGACCAGGCGGCGCCTCTCCGTGGGGCCGTCTTTCACTTCTGGCACCCCTGCGACGTACGCGGAGCTGCCCTACGCCCAACGAATTGGTCAATCAAGACGGTCGCCCGCGCGGCGGCCGGGAACGGACACCTCATGCCCGAGCGGGCCATCCTCGACTGGCTCGGACCGGACGACCGGACCGAAGCCCGGATCTACTCGCGTTGGGCACCCCCGACGCACCAGGTCCCGGCCCTGGCCGACTACATCACCACCCTCGCGCGGCCCGAGCAGATGACCCTGGCCGGATACCGGGCGTGGGTCCACGCCCGGGCGCCCCACCTCATCACCGCCGTTGTCCCGCCGTCCGTACCGGAGAGCCCCGGCCAGCCCGACTACCGGTACACCCTTCGTACGGAGCCGTTCCGTGTCACCGTGCGGGGCCAGCGCGACGGCACCTGGGCGGACCTCGTTTCGGCCGACTCCCTCGGCGACCTCTTCGCCGCCGCTGCGCGCATCCTCTCCGAACAGGCCCTCCGCATCCGATCCCTCGCGGAAGCCCTCCCCGCCTCGCCGTTCGCCGCCTACCTGGGAAGCCCCGACACCCTGGAGACCGCCGCGATCGGGCACGAGGCCAACGCCGCCGCCGCCGGCTGGTGGCCTGACGAGCACGAGCTATCGGCGGCGTCGCTTGACCAGACTACTCAGAGTAGGTAATTTAGTAAACGTCGGAGACGGGAGGGCAAGTCCGGACCCGGCCACCACAACCACCGAACAGGAACAGACCATGACCACCACACTGGACCTCCAGCACGACAACGCCACCACACACGTGCTGAACCAGACCCGCACCATCGCGCCCGCCATCGCCAAGGCCATCGGACACGTCAGCCCCTGCACCCACCTGCCCGCGTGGCACTGCGCACCGATCACGCTTCCCGCCGATCTCCGTGAGCACCAGGAGCACGCTCGACGCTTCCGCACCGAACTCACCGAGACCGCCTGCACCTGCCTCCACGGCCTCCCCGAACAGCTCCTCGCTGACCTGGCCCGCCGCTGGGCCGACGCGCTCGACGCCGGAGTCTGGTACGGCCAGTCCGCGCACCGATCCTCGCCGGAGGTCCGCGACCACAGCCGTCGCGAGTTCGACCGAGCCCTACGCGACATCCGAGCCCTCGCCGACTGGATCACCAGCGGCACCGCTGCGCACACAGCCCGAGGAGCGTGGTGAAACAGCCATAGCCACCCGTACGAGCAACCGCACCGAACCGCCGTGCCACACACCACCACGGCGCCTCGGCCGACGACGGACACGAACCTCTCGTCCTCACGAGCGAGAGCGCCGCCCCGTCGTCGGCCTCTTGGCGTCCCCCCAAGCCGCCGAGCGCCGGCCACCACCAGGAGCACCAGCCCATGAAACCGATCAACGAAGTGCGCACAGCCTTCGCCGAACTCCCCGCGAAGATCACCAACAAGCAGATCGCCGACGCGACCGGCCTCACCCTCCACGGCGTCCGGAACTGGGTGTACGACAAGGAGCTGTTCGCCGACTTCCCTCCCGAGCTCCCCGAAACCGGACCCCGCGGCGTCAAGTTCCGCGACCGCGACCTCGTCCTGAACTGGATCGTCGACAGGTTCGGCGGGGAGGACATCGCCTCCGGCCCTCGCGATGTCGCGGAAGCAGCGCGTCGCGCTCGCCCCCGCCGCGCGAAGATGGACAGCAAGGACCTCGCCCGTACCCTCGGGATCAGCGTCCGCGGCGTGAACTACTACGCCAGCGCCTACAGCGCGGAGAAGACCGACACCCCCTTCCCCGAGCCGGACGAGAGCGGCGAGCGGGACTGGCAGGCCGTTCGCGAGTGGATCCTGCAGAACGCCGAACGGGAGCGGAAGCCGTCCAAGACCTCCACCCGCGACGCCCGCGGTCTCACCACGAGGGAGCAGGAGGTGCTCGAGCTGGTGCAGGGCGCCGAGAACGCCGGCACCACCGTCACGCCGGCCTGGCTCGCCGAACAGCTCGGCCTGAAGACGACCGACTCCGCCAACCGGCTCCTGCGGGCCATCGAACCCCACCGCGGCCAGACCGCCGACAGGCTCCGACCGACCGCCCTGGCCGAAGCCGTCGGCACCACCACCGACATGCTGAAGTACTACGCCACGACGTACGGCAACGACCCGGATGACCCGTTCCCGGCGAAGGACGCCAACAGCGCCCGAAGCGTCACCGAGGTGAAGGAGTGGATCGGGCGGCGCGAGAAGGCCGCCAAGGCCGGCCGCCGGTCCTAGTGGGTACGACCCGGTGAACAGCAGACGGCCCTCCTCGCTGCGCAGGTGCGCGGCAAGGAGGGCCGTCCCGTGTTGAACTACGCAGCCGACACCTCCGCCGCCGGTACCACGTCGCTCGCGGCCGCGGAGCTGGTGACCGCGGCAGCCCCACCCGCCGCCGGGCCGTCCCCCGTAACCGTGCCTTCGGCTGCGCCGGCCTGGACATCAGCAGCACCCTTCGCTCCATCCGTACCGTCAGACGCCTCAGCCGCCTCGTCATCGTCCTCCTGGTTCAGGAAGCGACGTATCTCCCGAAGCGACAGACCGAGCTCATCAGCGGCGCTCTGCTGACTGCCGAACACGTCGACGGCCTCGACGATGGTCTTCGCCATCTCCCTCTCGACAGTGGCCGCCTCGTCCGCCGCGTCCTTCTCGATCGCGGCGATCTTCCGCTCCTTCTCCTCCTGGATGGTGGCCAGCTTCTTCTCGTGCTTCTCGACCGCGTCCAGGACCTTCAGCTGCCGCCTCTGCTTGTCCCGGAGCCTCTGCTTCCGGGACAGCACCGATTCGTTGTTACGTGAAGTCATGCCGGGATCTTAGGCAGACGCCCAGACCACAGGTAAGGCCGGACCCCGCCCCCGACCTGCGGCGATGCTCACACTCGACCGAGAGTAAGCAGATCGACCGCCCTGCCCGCCTCCGTTTCCACCGCCCCGAAGGGTCGTTGAGCAACGAGCCGCAGACGACGACCGCCACGTGAAGGAGCGACCGGAATGACGGACCCTGTGCTCTACGCCGTTGAGTACGACCCCAGACCCGCACCGCTGCCCTGCCTGAAGTGCGGTGTGCTGGTCGAGCACAGCAGCGAACCGTTGATCTTCGCCTACCCTGCCCAAGGCCCGAGCGGTGTCCTGTGCGAACCATGCCGCGATCGAGCACCTGAACCGGTGAAGACCTACTACCTTGCCACGCTGGCCGGCAACATCACCCTCGCCGCACAGGTGTGCAACCTCATGGGCGTCGAAGCAGGTCCCGGAGAGGCCGCCTCAGCCATCCCCATGCCGGCCCCGGCCATGGGCCTTGACGAGGCCCTGCGGCGCGCCGCCGAGACGCCGGAAGTTCGAGCAGCCCTTGAGCAGCGGGAGAAGGCACGAAGGGCCGCCTCCGTCTACCTAGTGCCGGCCAGCTGAGCCTCAGTCGCTCGTACGGCGGCGTCAGGTCAGAGGCGCCCTGCACCGCCGCGGAGCTTCCGCAGGAGATCGCTCAGCAGCTCGGCGTCTGCCGCGTCCATCAGCGTGATCACCGCGGTGCCGCGTAGTGCGGAGGCGACGGTGCGGAGGTCCTCATCGCTGTAGCCGGAGGCGACGACGAGCAGGTCCGCGTCGCTGTAGTCGTTCATGCGCAGGCCCAGATCGTTCATCCGCTCGACCAGCACGCGGAGCGCACCCGCGGTATCGACAGCCTGGCGGGTGAGGTCAGCAAGATCATCGGTCCGGTTCGCCATGTCTCCAGGATGGCCTGGGGGAGACCAGCCGTCAGGGCGAGGTATCGGGCACTTCGCGGACGAGGGGTTCGGGGCCGGCATACAGGGCGGTCCGTGCCTGCTCGGCGTCGAGGAGTACCGCGAACTCTTCGAACGCCACCGCCATCACCTCTTCCGGGTGGGCTGCTGGCCCTCGGGCGCCCGACGTACGGCCAGTTGCGCGGCGCCGCGAGCCACCATTTGCTCACGGGCCGCGTCGTCCAGGGTGTTGTCGGTGAGCGCGGCCAGGACCTGTCGCCACAGCATCACCGCTCGCGCCCGATGTGAGGCGAGGGCACCGCGGTGTCGGGCGCGGCAGCGTCGTGCTCCTTGTCGTCACCGGGCCAGCAGCCGAACGGGCCATCGGGCTGTTCAGGCGTGGCACCGAGGATGCCGGGGCCCTTGGTTCGATGCGGCGGCAGCGGAATCACGTCGGTCACCCTACGCGGCCGCCAGCAGTCGGTGGAGACCGAGGCCCTCCTCTCGCCACCGCGGACCTAGTCATGCGACATCGCCGACCTGCTCTCCGACAACGTCGCCCGCAAGCTCCGATGCTCCCTGACCGCCACCACCAGCTGACACCGCACTGTGCCTCCCGCTGAAGCAACTCTGCGTTCCGCAGTTGCTCTGACCTGCACCGACGCTCGTCATCATGATCTGTGCCAGATCATCCAGCCACACCATGTGCATTACCTTTGGCATATGCGTCCCGATCAAATACGATCACCATCATGAACGACTCGCTCACGCTCTCCTCGGCCCCGCGCCTGAGCGTGTCGAGAGGGCGGCGTGGACGCCCTTGCTGACGATCCATCCCGTCAGCGCCGGCACCGGTATCGACTACCTCCTCAGCACCGTCGCGAGCGACGACCGGACCCTCGGCGTCAAGGAGAACGCGGACCACTGGGCCGCCGGGGCCGACACCCCTGGAACCTGGATCGGCCTTGGTGCTGATGCCCTCGGCCTCGCCGGTGAGGTCTCCCAGGAACACGCGGACGCCCTGTTCAAGTTCGGCGAAGACCCGATCACCGGTGAAGCCCTGGGGCGCCGCTGGCGTCAGTACAAGACGGTCGAACAGCGATACGCCGAGCGGCTTCGCCTGGAGCCCCAGGCATCCGTTGCCCGCAAGAAGGAGCTCCGGGACCAGGTCGAGCGTGAGGGCGAGCGCTCGGCCCGCGCCGGATGGGAGATGGTCGTCGCCCCCGTCAAGTCCTTCGCCGTGGCGTACGCCCTGGCGGACGACGAGGGACGGGAGAAGCTCCTCCAGATCGAGGAGCGGGCCTTCCTCAAGATGTGGAACCGCATCGAAGCCGACGCCGCCTACGCGCGCATCGGAGCCAACGGCGTGGCCCAAATACCCACCGACGGACTGACCGCAGCCATCTTCGTCCACCGCTCCAGCCGTGCCGGCGACCCCGCCTTCCACCGGCACATCGCCATCAGCTCGAAGGTCTTCGCCGACGGCAAGTGGCTCGCCCTCGACGCCCGCCCTCTTCACCGTCAGCGCGTCACCTTCGGCGAGATCTACGCCGCCGAGCTCGAACGCGGCATGGCGCAGGACCTCGGGATCACCGCTGTCGAACGTGAGGACAGCCTCAGCTTCGACAAGCGCCCGGTCCGCGAGTTCCGCGGCATCGGCAAGGAGCTGATCAGCGAGTTCTCCACCCGGCGTAAGCAGACCGAGCGCCACCTGCGGACACTGATGTCCACGTTCCGGCAGCGCGAGGGCCGGGAGCCGAACCGTGCCGAGGCGTACCAGCTCGCCCAGGCAGCCGCCCTCACCGACCGTCCTGACAAGGAACTACGGAGCCCCGAGGACGAACGCGCCCACTGGCGCGACCGGGCCCGCCGCCGAGGGCTCCGTCGCCCCGAGCAGGTCCTCGCTCTCGGCCGCGAGGAGTCCGACCGTGCCAGCCGGCGGGCCACCGACACCCCGGAGGCCCACGCTCTGGAGGCGCGTCGGGTGACCCGCCTGGAGGACATCCCCGCCGCCGCAGTGAGAGTCCTCGAACAGCAACGCGAGACCTGGACCCGGCCCAACGCCGAGGCCGAGGTCGTGCGTCAGCTCGTCTCCAGCGGACTGCACATCACCCTCGAAGGCCGCTTCGAGGAAGCCGTCCAGCAGCTCACGACCGCCACGCTCTCCGTCGAGCACTGCGAGCTCGTGGACATGCCCGAGCTGCTGCCCGTCCCTGCCGCCTACCGGCGCGCGGACGGCACCTCCCTCTTCCACGACGCCGGGTGCACGCGCTTCACCTCCCACCGCATCAAGGCAGCGGAGCGAGCAGTCGTGCAGGCCGCGAAAGCCCCGGCCGCCGTGCGCCGCCTGACCCACGCGCAGATATCCGCCGCGCTGCACGCCGGCCACGCGCAGCGCGGGTTCACCCCCAGCGAGGAACAGCTCGCGATCGTCCACGGCGTGTTCACCGGCGACCGCCAAGTCCAGGCGATCATCGGCCGAGCCGGCGCAGGCAAGACCACAATCATGGCCCTGATCCGCGAAGTGGGCGACGCCTACGGCATCCCGGTCATCGGCATGTCCAACGGACAGATCCAGGCGGATGTCCTCGCGGAAGAAGCCGCCATCCGTACGGAGAACATCCGACGCTGGCTCACGATGAGCGAGCTGGTCTCCCCCGGCGCGCCGAACTGGAGCCTGCCTGCCGGGGCCATCGTCATCGTGGACGAGGCGGGCCAGGCGGCCTCGACCGACATGGCCAGCCTCCTTCACCAGGTGACGGCCGCAGGGGGCCGACTCCTCCCCGTCGGTGACCCGCTCCAGCTCGGTGCGCCTGGGCCCGGTGGCCTTCTAGCCCAGATCGAGGAAGACGCGGGTGCGCTCTACCTGACCGAGGTCCGACGCTTCCGCGACCACGACGGCAAGCTTCGGACCTGGGAGATCGAGGCATCGAAGGCACTCGCCGAGGGCGACTCCACCAGCTCCTTCCAGGCGTACCACTCCCGCGGCCGCATCCACTTCGGCAGTGCCGACGCCATGGCTGCCGAAGCGTACGAGGCATGGCTCAGGGACACCAAGGACGGCCTCGTCTCCATCCTCATCGCACCCGACAACGCGACCGCCTCGGCCCTGTCCGCCCGCGCCCGTGACGATCGCGTCAGCGCCGGCCTCGTCGACTCGGCCAGGACCATCCGCCTGCGCGACGGAAACGAGCTCGGCGCCGGCGACCGAATCGTCACCCGAGCCATCGACCGCCGAATCCGCGTCCGCGGAGGCCGCGGATACGTCCGCAACGGCGACCTCTGGACCGTCACCAAGGTCCGTCGCGACGGCAGCCTCGTCGTACGCTCCGACCAGTCCAAGGCCAGCGCCGTGCTGCCTGCCGCGTACGTCGAGCAGTCCGTCGAGCTCGGCTACGCCATCACCAAGGACCGTGCACAGGGCATCACCACGGACACCGCGCATGCCCTCTTCTCGGCCGGTATGACGCGCAACGCCGCGTACCCCTCGGCGACGCGCGGCAAGTACGAGAACCACATCTACCTCGTTGTCACGCCGGAGATCGAGCCGATCGTCGGTGCCCCGGACCCGGTGCGGACCGCCCGCCAGGCGTGGGCTCAGATCGTCGGCAGGGACGGCACGACCCGCTCGGCCACCGTGGCACAGCGCGAATCCCTCGACGCCGCCGAAGCCCTTCACACCCTGGTTCCCCGGCTGCGGTTCACCCTCGACGACATCGTGGGCGAACAGCTCCTCCGTGAAATCGGCGACCGAATCCCGATGGCCCAGGCCATCGTCACGGCCGAGGCCTGGCCCGCGCTTCGGGACGTCCTCACCCGGATCGAGGCCGGCGGCGAGGATCCGGTCGCCGCGCTTGAGCGCGCCATCCCCACGCGCGGCTTCGGCGACGCGGACGACGTCGCCGCCGTCCTCCACTGGCGTCTGCACACCGACGACCGGGTCCTGCACGCCCTCGACCAGGCGGAACACCAGACCGGCGCCCTGGGGACGGGGGCCGATCTTCTCGCCCGCCTCCACCTCGTGGTTCCGGCCAGTCACAAGGGCGAGAAGGCGGAGTACGCCCACGCCCTCGCCGAGGCCATCGCGGCCCGCACGGAGGAGCTGGCCACCACCGCTGCCGAGGAAGCGACCCTCGGCGAGGGCTGGGCAGCCGCCTACGGCCGACAGCCCGAAGACCCCGAAGACGTTCGCCTCTGGCGCTCCCGATTGGCATCCGCCGCCGCGTACCGCGACCTCGCCCAGCTCGTTGGCGACGAGCCGCTCGGCCCGGCCCCCGCGCCTGGCCCCGATCACGTTCGCCGTATCTGGAGGGACGCCCAGCCCACCCTGGAGGAGGCCGTGTCCAGCGCCCGGGTGCTCGCCGCCGCCGACGCGGGTGCCCGCTGGCTGGACGCCCTCGGTCCTGTCCCCTTCGACGGCGACCCGCGTCGAGAACTCTGGATCCAGGCGGCCACCGCGATCGACCTGTACCGCGAGCGGTGGGACTACGGCCGCGAGGACCTGTCCCTGGGGAGCCGGCCCGCCGAGCCCGTACAGGCCCTCGACTACGACCTGGCCCATGCCGCCGTCGACCGCTTCCGCCAGGCGACGCCTCCCTCCAGCGCGCCGGAGGAGGACGACCGAGCACGCCTCCAGGACGTCGCCCGGCGCGGGGAACTCGGCACGATCCGGGCGCGGGAGGCCGCGCGCGCGGCTGACGAAGCACATGAGGCAAGGCGCTCCGCCGAGGCATCCGAGCAGGCCGCCGAGGACATCCGCAACCGGGCCGCGGCCGCGCGAAAGGCCCTGGAGAACCCGCAGCGGCGCGACGAGCGCGACGCCCTTCACGCGCGTCACGAGCGTCTCGCCGAGCTCGCGGCGCGTGCCGCCGAGGTCGCAAACGCGTCGCAGGCCCGGGCGCAGCAGGCCGAGGATGCCGCCCGCCGTCTAGCGGCGGAGGGCCTGGAGGCGCGTGCCGCCGCTCAGGCCGGACGTGATGCCGAGCGGGCACTGGACGCGCTCGGCCAGGAACCGGTCCCGGCTCCCGCAGGCTGGCGACAGCGACCGTTCGGGGCCCTCATGGGGAACGCCCTGCGGACCGCGGAGTCGTCTGCGCTGTCCCGAGCGCGTCTTGCCGACACGGAAGCCGAGGCGGCATTCGCTCGTGCAGACGAGCTCGCCGCGGACGCCGCGCCCGGTGGTCGGATCGACGTGGAGACTGCTGCACAGGCGCGTCGCGTGGCGGCCATCCGTGACCTGCGTCATGCGCAGGATCAGTTGGCTGTGGCCGAGTCGGACCATGCTGCTGCAACGGACCGCCTGGTCGGCTCGACGTCTCAGTTGGAGGAGACCGGACGCTTCGGACGTCTCTTCCTGCGAGGCGACGACAGGCGTGCCGTCGAGGAGCAGCGGGCCCAAGCCGTGGAAGATCTCGCCGACGCCAAGCGGCGCAGGACCGCGTGGCGCGAGGAGATCGAGACGGCCGCGCCCGTTGCTGGCGAGCCCAGTGAGCACGACCAGTTCCTGGAGCAGTGGGAACAGCTCGGCGGAACCGAGGAGGCCGTGGCCGCCAAGGAGAAGGAGATCGCCGCAGCGGACTCCACGCGCGCCCGTACCACCGGCGACCGGATGCGCCGCCGGGCTGAGGCGCAGCGGCAGCGTGCCCTCGAACTCCGCAAGGAGGTCGCCGTACGGGCCACGATGGATCCCGAACTGCGACGGGCGGAAGAGACTGAGCGTGCCCAGGCGGCCGAGGCCGAGGAGCAGCGCCGTGCCCACGACGCTGCCCAGGCGGCCGTACGGCAGCAACTCGACGACGAGCAGAACCGGCGCGACGGGCACCGGTACTGACGAGGCCGCCCACCGGCGGTGTTCGCGCCGGGGCCGACTTCGGCCCCCTCCGCGCAGCGGCTACCTGTGCGCCGCCTCCGGGGCGTCGACGAAGCCGAAACCGTGAAGCATCCGGTCCAGCGCCTCCCGCAGCAGGCGCTTCCGGTCAGCGGGCGGCAGGAGGACCCCCGTTCGCAGGGTGACGGACATGCGCGTCAACGGACGCCGATCGGTCGCCCCCAGCGGTGCCAGATCCACGACGTCGTCCAAAGGCATCTGCGGTGCCCCGTCGTGGCGCTGGCCGGCGGAGATCCCCAGCTCGACTGCCGGGACATCAGCCCACCTCATTGCCGCGGGGTCGTCGACAAGCACCCGTGCGGCGTGATCGGAAGCGGTCTCCCAGGCAGCCTGGAACACAGCCTCCACTTCCTCCCAGGACAGGCGCTCCTCCCGGCCCGTGCCGTCACCGGGGGACACCGCCTCCCGCCACGACGGCAGATCAACGCACAGCTCGGCGCAGGCCACGGCAGCCGGATCGAGCTGAGTGGGAAGCGTCGCCATCACGTTCGCCGCCAGTGCGCGCCCACCCGCGGCACCCACGAAACCGCTCGAGTAGCTGACGGCGTCCGAGGCATTCCTGTGCGGCCCCGATTCCCAGGAGGAGGCCCGCCAGGACATCCCCCGACGCTCCGAGAGGATCGACGCCACGCCGGCGAGCGGCGAGAACGGAAGCATGTCGGCGAGCTCCCGGCGGCGTGCAGGGCTGATGACGGAGCCCGACAGATCCGCCCACGGCAAGGTGACCGTCGCCCGCACACGCAGCGATGGCTCCGGCCCGCTCGTCCAGTTCCGGGACCCCCGCGTCACCTCGAAGCTCGGCGGCTGGCGCGGCTCCCACCGCCATCCAGAGCCGTCGGCCGCCCGTACGAGCTGTCCACGGCCCCAACGGCCGCCGTCAAGATCCACGCGTTCCGCGTCCTCGCCGATCACCTCGTGCGCCATGGATCTCGGTGGCGCGTACGGGTAGCCGATCGCTGCGAGCGGAGAGCCAGGAGCACCACTTCCAGCCTCGACGAGTGCCCGCCACACCGGCTCCGCTACGGCGACCGGCCGCTGATGAGGGAGTGCGCACAGGACCCATCCGGTGCGCGCCGGCGGCCGCGGCGCGAAGTGCTGTAGGACGCCGACTCCGCCGTCGTCCCAGTGGACTTCGGAACTTGGCTCGCCCACCGGAGCGTCGCGGGTCAGAGCGGCGTACGCCTCACGGAACTCCTGTTCCCGCGACGGTAGTCCCTGTCCAACCCGGTACCGAGGTTGCTCAGATCGCCGGGCCTCCGCTCTGCCGACCGCGTCTTCGACGAGTTCCGCGAGGGCCGCAGCCCCGGGACGTTCCTGAGCTGCCAGCCCTGCGGAGAGCAGGCGGTGAATATCCGACCGGGGCAGCCAGGTCGTGCCATCCGCTTCGCGGATCGGCACCGCTACCTTCGTATTGCTCAGGCGACCCGGCTTTCCGACAGGCGCCTCGACGAGGTACGGAAGGTTCCCAGCCGGCTGCGGGGGGATGTCGATGTAGACGCACAGCAGCTCGCCGTCGCGGTCGATGCGCTCGATAGCGACGTCCCGCGGGGCAGGTGTGATCCGCTCCTTCATGAGGTCGCGGAGCTGCTTGACATCGAGGGTGACCGGCCCGAGAGGAGCGAGTTCCTCCAGGACCTCGCGGCCGTGCTGCTCAAGGGTTCGGATGCCGAAGACGATGAGTCCGCCGTGCTCGGTGTTCGCAAAGGCCGCCACGTGCTTCGCCAAGGACTCCGCTCCCTGGGGACTCCGGAGGTCGTACAGCTGGGCCTTCGCGTCGAGCCACTGGGACTCGCGCAAACCGAGAAGCGCAGCGGGGTCTCCCGCCCGCAGGGCGGCCCGTGCGCCGCCGAGGTCTATCGCCATCGGGTCAGTATCGCCGCGCCGGGGACCTTGAACGACGAGGTTTCTCGATCTGGAACGACGATGGGCGGCCCCGGAGGAGCCGCCCCTCGTCAGCGTGCTGCTTCAGCCCGTGGAGCGGGCCTTCACCACTGCGGCCGGCAGCTGAGCGTCGACGAGACCGGGCGCCCCGGTGAGCATCACCACGACGTTGCCCGTGCGGACGGCCACCTGCTTGAGCACCGTGGTGGAGGCCCCGCTGGCGACGGTCATGGTGTGCGCGTACCGCTCATCGCCGAGGTCCGAGGGCGCACTCGCGCTGCCGATCTCGATCTTCACGGGAGTGGTACCTGACGTCATCGTGAAGCTCGGGCAGGACTCGTACGCCTTGAACAGGGCCCGGGTGCCCTCGGACAGCTTGGCCGGAGTATCGCTGTGAAGCTCCTCGCCCAACGTCGAGTTCCCCGTTGATCCAGCGGTGTATGCGAACCCTGCCTTCGCCTTCACGGCGAACGCGAGCTCGCCGTCCTGGGCGCTGTCGCCTAGCTTCTCCAGGGCCGGGCAGCCCGTGATGCCGACGTCGCTTCGCTGCTTCCCGCTGTCCGGCACCTCCGTGTACCCCTGGCCCAGATCGGCGGAGGTGAGGAGCCGCCGGTGCAGCTCGGACTGGCTCACCGGAGGTGTGGTCGTGTCCTCGCCGGCCGCGGCGCTGTTGGCGGCGCCGGGGTGGCTGGTGCCGCTCGCGCTGCTGCAGCCGACGGCGGCCAAGGCGACGAGCGCGGCCAGGGCGAGTCCGGTGGTGCGGTTGTTCATGGAGACCCCCTGGGTGTGTAGGGGGCGACTATAACCACGAGCCCGGACAACGCCGGAGGTCAGGCCCCGTCGTCGGGGCAGCACTGGGAGGCCAGCTTGATCATCCGGAGAGGGTTCCCGGCTCCGGTGTGGACCTCGCAGTCCGGGGACCATTCGGAGATCCCGCCGCAACGGTGGCGCGGGCACGGGCACGGTGGGTCAGGCTTCCCGTTGGGCATGAAGCTGTGCATCTCGGGCCAAGACGGGGGGATGGTGCTCATGGTGCTCTCGATCTGTTCGTCGTACGTCGCCGGCGGCTGGTGGAGTTCGCGCGTCAGGCGCGGACCGCCCGCTGCTGATGAGGTGTCGCTGCCGTGGCGCGCGCCATCACCGATACCCGGGTGGGCTCGGCCTGGGCGGCGACCTGACCGTTAATCTCCCGTCGGATGACGGTCTCAGCCGCGCGCTCCTCGGGGGTCAGTTCCGACCGGCGTGCGACCTCCGTCTTCGCGAGGTCGGCTTGGCCGCGGAGTTCGTTCGCCTGCCCGCGGAGTTCCTGAGCCCGGGCCTCCTTCCGCTCGACGTCTTCACGCTCGCTGTTGGCGGCGCGCTGGACGATCTCGTCGTCCGCACCCATGTCCCGAAGCGATGAGGCGAGAGAGCCGCCGCCCGACGCCTCGAAGTTGTCGCGCATCCACTTCGCCTCGCGCTCCGACTCCTCTGCGACGGCCTCAGCCGCATCGGCGAGCTGCCGGGACTTCGCCCCGGTCACCATCAGCTCGTGGTCGGTCATGAGTGACTGCGGGGAGTTCTCCGCGATCCGGTCCGCAGCCCCCTCGGCCTGATCGGGCAGCAGCGCGCTGATCCCGGCCGCCGGGCCGGCGGCATCGACCGCCAGTGGATTCGGCTTCGCCGGTGCCAGCTCCCCGGCCCACGAGAGGATGTTCTGGCGCACCTCGGCGGCCTTGAACGCGTCCACCGCGTACACGGCGAACTTCTCGTCGGGGATCTCCGCGACCTTGCCCAGTTGCGAGCGGAAGACGACCTCGTTGACGGGGTGAGGGTTCGCCGCCAGGTACTCGTCGACGACCTCGGCCCCCAGCATCGCGTTCATCTCGGACAGGTCGACGTAGTCCTTGGCCTCGGTACGCCAGGCCACGGCTTCCGCCTTCATCTGCACGCAGTCCTGGACCGACATGACCCGGATGCCGTCGATGTCGGCGGGGAAGTACCGCATCTCCATCGGGACCATCTGGATGGTCACCGGGGAGACGTCCAGGCGCTCGGGGTCGCGTACGCCCAGGTTCGCGGCCTGGTCCATGGCCCAGACCTTCTCGACCTCGACCTGGTAGCCGGCCGCCGTGAGCGCGGCGATCACCTCGGCCCGTGCCTGCACGGCGTCCGTGCCGGTGTCGGGCATGTTGAACAGGTCGATGTCATCGACCGGTCTCTCGGCCAGGCCGTGGGCCCGCAGCGCCATGCTGCCGGCGAGCGCGTAGTCGTACCTCTCCCCCACGGCATCCAGGGCGATCCGGGCTATCCGCCACTTCTCGTCTTCGTGCACGCGTCAGTCACCGCCCGGTGAGCTCGGGGAACCGGCTCTCCCACACACGCATGATCGGTTCCTCGGCCAGCCCGGGGCCCCAGAGGGACTTCAGCAACGTGCGGTTGAGCAGGCTCGCCTGCTGTTCGGCGGTCCCATCGGTCAGCACCAGGCGGTACAGCTCCCAAAGGGCACCCGAATCGGTCGTGTCGACCTCAGCGGGAACTGCCTCCCGTACGAGGTCGTCCGGGACCTGGATCTTGCCCGTCGAAGGACCGGTCAGGGCTTCGATGTGGGTGACGACGGCGAAGCCGTTGGACGCGCGCCACCGGCTGAGGGCGGGATCGGCCATAGCGTGTGCGATGTCCGGGGCGATCCGTCCAGCCGCCACCGCCTGCTGGAGCCGCTCCTGCTGAGCGGCTCGGGCGCGCTCTCCTCGCTCGCGGGGAATGGGAGTGCTGTTCATCGAGGTCTCCTTGTCGTGGTGGGGCAGTCGAGTCAGCCTAGGAAGCCTGCGCGACGGGCATGGTAGGGGCGAGCCACCGGAAGGCCTGCCGGTGCGCGAGGGTGATGTCGCCCTCCACCAGACCTTCGTCGCCCTGGGCGAAGCGCCACAGCAGCTTGCGCAGTTCCGCAGACCCGGCGGCCGCGGCACGACCCGAGTCCCGGGTGGTACCGACGAGAACGTGGACCAGCGCGGCGATGTCGCTCTGGACCTCGGAGAGCTCGATCGTGGCGGTACGTCGGCCGCGGAGTACACCGCCCGTGGGCTGCTCGAACGTCACAGAGGCCAGCGACCGCGACACCGAGGCGTTGCGCGCCGGGTATGGGACGGACCAGTGGGTGGTCAGCCAGGGCGCGACCACCTCCGGGACCCGGATGGTCCATGTGTCCGTCGAACCGTCCTGCTGTGCGACGGCGGTGGACAGCGCGGAACGACGCGCCTGGTGCCAGGCTTCGTCATCCCCGTCGTACGCGACGGCAGGTGACCGGTCGGGGAGGATGGCGAACAGCGGGAACGCGTCAGCCACATCGAGGATGGACACGAGCCCGTCGCGCCGAGGCCACCCCGGCTGGGCCGGCTCGGCGTCGGCGGTGCGCCACCACTCGATCGGCTGGTTCAGGGCGTGGCGGGCGTACGGCCAGCCCATGACCTTGGTGAACTGGTTCCCGACGGCGTCCCGGCCCAGGAGCAGGGCTACGGACTCTACGTAGGGCGGGATCGTCAGACGCATCTGAAGCTGGCGGCGCAGGGCTTCGCCGGTGTCGCCCGAGAGGTCGGCGCCAGCGGCCCAGCGGGGCCAGATGCGGCCAACCGGGGTGGTGGCGGTCGTCGGCGGCACGGGTACGGTCACTGCTCTACTCCCTGTCGGATCATCTCGTGCAGGCCGGGGTGCTGGGCCGCGGCCGTCATGTCGTCCGAGACCTTGGAATGGACCTCGAAGACGCGGTCGGTGTCCTTGAACTCCCGCGCCCGCTGCTCGGTGTGCTTCTGCGGACCGCACTCCTGAAGCGACAGGCGCGGCATCGTCCGGTACAGGGCGTCGATCCACTCGACCTCGGCCGTGTCCCGCTTGCTCCCCGGGGTGTATGTCCTGACCCAGGAGACGAACAGTGCCGTCAGGTGCTCCCGGACGTCCTTGTGCTCGTACCAGCACGGCGTGACGTGGGCGTGCGTCCACGGGTACGTACGGACCAGCCAGTGGACCCAGGTCCGAAGCTCGGCCAGGCGCTCGCGGCGGACGGGCGGCTCCATCGCTTCCCAGACCCACCCGGCCAGGTCGACCTCCTCGTCCTCGGCATCGTCGAGGATCTCGCCGGTGGTCTCGTCGACGTTGAGGTCGGCGGGATCGTCGAGGGACAGTTCGTCAGGCACGTGCCAGCTCCTTCTGGGCGGTGGGCTCGTTGATCAGCTGTTGGAGGTCCTCGTCCTTGAACGTCATCCGCAGGCGGACCCGCACCGGCTTCTGGTTGCCGTACTGCACGACGGCGGTCCCGTCCTCCAGCTGCTGGAGTTCGTGGATGGGGGCGAGGTCGCGTTCGCTCGTGGAGGTGGTGCTGGAGTGGCCGCCGTCGCTGCCCCGCGTCACGGTTGCCCGTTTCACCTCGGCGCGGCCGAGCATGGTGTTGAAGTACTTCAGCGTCTCGGGGTCGGCGACGCCGGGGAGCAGCATCCGCAATGGTGAGGCGGAGAAGACAGTGTTCGCCTTGTCGTCGCCGAGCGAGGTGCGCAGCTGGGAGAGGTCGTGCCAGATCGTGAGCATCACGATCCCCTGGCCGCGGCCGGTCGTGAGCACCGTCGCGAGGTCCGGGTACCGGAGGACGTTGCCGGCCTCGTCGATCAGCAGGCCGAGAGCGGGAGACAGCGGCTTGCCGGTGCGGCCGTACTGGGTCTCGGCGGCGTGGATCACCGAGGCGATCAGCGCGGTGATGAGCGGCGCGAAGCGCTTGCTGTCCGACGCGGAGGCGACGATCGCGATGGTGCCGCCCTTGGCGAGGACCTCTTCGGCGGTGAAGTCGCTGCCCGAGCTGGTCTCCCGTACGGCCTTGTCCTGGTAGACGCGGGCGATCACGTTGAGCGTGAGCTGGACCGATCCCTGGCCGTCGGCGTGCAGTCGCCGCCACGGTGAGGCGTAGTCCTCCGCGGCCTCGGTGAAGCCGGCGTCGAGCAGGATGCCTTCGACGGTGTCGGCGGCGTCCTTCCCCAGCGACAGCCAGCGGCGGAAGGCGGTGATGCCTTCCCCGGACACGCGGGCCGCCAGGAGGAGGCCCTTGATGATGGGCTGCGCCTGCTCCAGCCAGGTCTGGGCCTTGGGGTCCGAACTGTTCGAGGAGGCCTCGGCGAGCCACTTGGCCATCTGGTCGGCGTCTTCTTCGGTCTTGCAGTACTCCACCGGGGACCACCGGGCCGTCGCGCGGCCGGGTATGCCCTTGGGGGCGACGACGTAGACCGGCCCGAGTGCCGCCCGGCGGGCGTAGATCATGTCCAGGTCGGACGCCTTGACGGTCGTGATCACCAAGGGGCCGGCCCACTCCAGGGCGTTCGGCAGCAGGAGGCCCATGGACTTTCCGGAGCCCGGGACACCGAAGGCCAGACCGGACAGGCAGGGCTCACCGGCGACGAGCTTCTTCGTCACGGTGCCCCGTCCGGCGATCAGCCGGTCCGTACGGGTGGCGAGCTCCTGCTCGGCACGCAGGTGCTTCTCCACCCGGCGGCCGCCCCAGGTCGCGCCGTCGCCTTGGCGCTCCCACGGCTTGAGCACCATCGCGGCGACCGGGGCGGCGACACCGAGCAGCGCCCAGGGACCGTACTGCATCAGACCATCGCCCCCGAAGAGCGAGGGAACGTCGGTCATGAGGGCCTCCTGGACACGGAGTTGATCGGCAGGTTGAGGGAGCGGGCGTCCTTCGCGGCGGACAGGGCCGCACGGACGCGGGCGACCCCTGTGGCGTTGGTGTCGGGATCCACCGCAGTCACCAGGTCGAGAGAGCTGTAGGGCGGAGGCGTCGGCGTGGGGGCCGCGTGGCGCTCGGGCCCCGTCGCCGCGCGTCGCTCTGAGGCCTTGATCCGGTGGTGGTCCTCGCTTCGCTCTGCGCAGCGGGGGCACGGAGTCCCCGTGTCGAGCCCCACGCCGTCCTCGCACCGCGGGTCCGGGCAGGCTCCGGGCCGCAGCAGGGCTATCGCGACCCCGACGGGGCTCTGGATCGAGGCAGCCTTGACCGCGTAGCCGTGCGCCCACCAGCGGCGCAGCACCCGGGCGCACAGGTCCTCGGGTGTACGACCGGCGGCGAGAGCAGCCTCTGCGGCGGACTGGATGGCGGTGGGGAGGGGGGACGGCAGCAGGGCGGTGAGCTGTCCCGGCAGGGAATCGAGTACGGCTCGCACCGATGCGGCGGTGACCAGCTCGATGTCCTCCGGGAGGACTCGCGGTTCGGCGGGGCGCCGCGGCGCGGTGCCCCGCTCGGCTGGGGTCGTCGGCTGTGCCTCCGAGGTCTGCGCCGATTCGACGGTGACGGTGACCGCGTCAGAGTGCCGGGCCCGCACCGCTTCAAGTTCCTCGGCGGTGAGCGGGGTGTCGAAGGCGAACAGGTCGGTGGCCCACCGCCCGCCGCGATCCTCGTGCTTGACTCGGACCAGGTGGCCGGAGGCGATCAGGGCGCGGGCGGCGGCGTGCAGTCGCCGCGCGGGCAGGCCGCGCTCCTCCGCGATCGCGGCCAGAGCGACCGGATGCCCGTCCGGAGCTTCCAGGAAGGTGGACAGGAGGCCATCGGCGACCGCATCGAGTCCGGGGCGTCGGCCAGCTCGCTGGACGACCCGTTCGTCGCGGCCTCGGAAGATCCTCACGATTCACCTCCAGCGGGGTAGACGGCGAAGCCGTCGTGGAAAGGCAGCAGTACGCAGGGCTGGGCCCAGAACGCGGTGGCGTGGCGGGCCAGCGCCTCCGCGGTGGCGTCGGCCGGAAGGCAGACCAGCGGCTCGTAGCGCTGCTCGTGGCAGCAGCCGCAGGTGAAGAAGGCCCACCAGCCGCCGACCCGGCCCGGGGCCCAGCCGGGCCCGGAGGCCGGGTAGGACTGCTCGAAGACCGTCTGGCCGAGCAGCGGAGGTCCGGGCGCGTGGGCCCGCACACCAGCAGGGGCAGGAGCGTTCATGGAGCAGTCCCCCGGCGGTCATGCGGCCGCGAGCTCGGCCGACTCGTCTTCGTCAGCCGCGATCTCGGACATGGCGTTCGAGGAGAAGCAGAGCTGCTCCTCGGTGGTTGTCAGCAAGTGCTGGACGCCGGGGTAAACCGTTTCTCCTACCTTCCACAGCGCCACGCCGCGCCGAAGACGCGGGATGTGGTCGGCCGTCCAGGCCGGCAGGTTGAGCCGGGCCACCACCTCGCGTGCCTCGTCCGCCTTCATCGAGTAGATGACGAGGGTGTCCGCCATCTTCAGTGCGGCGGCGGTCTCGGTGCTGTCGTCCACGTCCGAGAGATGGTGGACGATGAAGATGCAGCTCAGGCCGTACCCGCGGGCGAATTTGAGGAACTTCTCCAGCAGTTTTGCGAGCTGCGGGGTGCCGAGGATGTGCCAGGCTTCCTCGAAGATCAAGATCCGCTTGATCTGGTTGTAGCTCCGGCAGCCCGTAGCCGGGTTCCCGCCGCGCTTCCACGCGCCGGACGCGGCATCGGTGATGACGCGGCCGTGGGCATCGGGCGGAGTCCCGCACTCGCACTCGCCCCGCAGCCACACCTCCTCCAAGAACACGCTGATCACGGCCATGAGGATCGTCATCGCCGCGCCGCCCGAGGGAACGCGCGCGAGGTCGAAGACAATCATCAGTGCGTCGAGATCGACGCTCAGAGAGGTGGGACCGTCGAGCATCCCGACCAGGTCGCCGCCGCCGGCCACGTCGTCCTCGGTGCCGCCGCACAGCCGGTCCAGGACGTACGACGCCTCCAGGCCATCCGCCAGGAGCTCGTCGAGACTGCGCTTCTTGGCCGCTGCATCCTGCTCGGTCGGGTGGCGGAGCGCGTACGCCACGTCGGGCAGGATCGCGACGCGGTCCTCGCTCGCCGCGCGCTCGTTCGCCCGGCGCACGGCGATGCGGAGGGCGCTGCCGGCGAACTCGTCCAGGTTGCGGCCGAGACCCAGCTCGACCACGGTCCGGACGAGCTCGACCTGACGTCGGCCGCTGATCGCCGGGTCCAGCGGGTTGATGCACGCCGAACCCGGGCCGCCGCCCGGAACGAACTTGATCGGCTCGGAGCCGGTCAGCGCGCGGCACACGGCCGCCCACTCGCCTTCGCCGCTCTCCTTCTGTTCCTTGGTGTCCAAGATGGCCAGGCGTCGGCCCATGCGGGCCTGGCGCAGGGCGTACGTCTTGTTCAGGGCGGACTTGCCGCGGCCCGTGTCGCCCATGACCAGCATGTTTCCACCGGGCAGGCCGTCACCGAAGATCGAGAACGGGCAGTAGATGAAGGCCTTGCCGCTGAACAGCTCCCGGCCGACGACCACGCCGGCCGTGCCGAGCGTGGGCGGGGCGATCGGCAGGTACAGGGACTGCGAGGCCCGGGTGGTCGTGTAGAGGGGGCGGGTCGCGGTTTCCTTCGAGGGGGCGAAAACGCTCACTTCTTGATCCCTCCAGCGAAGGGCAGGGTGGTTGCGAAGGCACGGTGGTGCTCGAGGTCGAGCCACTCGATGCCGAGGTGGGAGGAGCGGGCCTTGGCGCCGGTGTCCCGCTTGGCCTTGGACAGTTCCTTCTCGGTTCGCGCCGAGACGGTGATGTAGCCGACGATCGCCGCACCGGCGGCACCGGAAGCGGCCAGTTCCATGCCGCGCTTGGCCGTGGCCTGCGTGGCGATCAGGTCGCGCGGGTCGACGTTCCGGCCGAGACGCATGTCGCGCTGGATCTCCGCCTGGTTGTTGGTGTCCTCGCTGAGCATCCGCTTCACGGCGGCGTCGTTCGGCTCCAGGTGCGTCGTGACCGCGACCGTGCGGATGATGTCCGGCAGGCCGATGAGCAGCGGCGCCATGAAGTCGGGGCCGACGGGGGTGTTCGGCCAGGACACGACGGCCGCGGTCGAGTGGTACCAGCCGTCGGGCGAGTCGGCCGCGCGGGCACGGAACCAGCGCTTGTCGACGACCTCGACCTGACGGGGGAAGGCGTGCTGCATCGGCAGGCTCTCGTCCCAGATCAGGTGATCGGGGTCGTACGAGTTCCTGATCAGGGCGGTGAGTGCTCCGAGGTCCATGGGAGCGACGACGCGGAGTTCGGCATCCTCGCAGCGGGCCCACAGTTCCTCGGCCGCGGCGGCCATCACGGCGGCGATCCCCTCGTCGCCCTCCCCGCGCTCGTGGGACTCTGCGGCGAAGTCCTTGTTCCAGGTCGCGTACGCGACGACGTAGTACCGGTGTTCCTCGGCGCTCGTGCTTACCGCGTCGGACAGTGCGTCGTACGACTGGGCGAGCCAGCCGGGAACCTTCGCCGTGGCCGGCGACTGCGCACGGGTGGCGATGTGCTGCTGGTGTGCCTCCGGGTCGCTCTTCAGCTGGCGGGCGAGGACCGAGATGCGGTCGATCGGGTTGTCCGTGCTGTTGCCGAAGGAATCGAGCAGTGCTCCCCACCGTTCCAGGGCGAGCTCCTGCTCGGACCGGTCCTTGCCGGCGTGCCCGCGCGAGGCGATCTCCAACGCGAACGTGACGCATCCGAGCTCCGGCTGGAGGACGACTGCGATGTCCTGTCCGCGGACGGAAGTGGTGATCGGACGCATCCGCTGGATGCCGGGAGCGGGTTCCAGCGCGGCTTCCGGCGCGGTCCCGTCGCGGCGGACGCCGGCCTCGATGGCCGGGGACGTCCACACACCGCTCGTCACCTTCAGGGTGCGCTTGTGGTCGCGCTGGATCTTCCACCACTTGTAGAGGGTGCGTCGGGAGGAGGCGCCCTTCGGCTTGTACGGCACGAACACGGCGCCCGCTGCCGCACCGAGGGGCAGGATGATGGCCATCACCGCGAGGATCGGCACAGCGGAGAAGATCCAGCCGGCCAGGACCGCGATGGCCGCGGCGCTGACCAGGAGTACCTGCTCGCCGAGGTCTCGCTTGCCGACCAGGCCGGTCGGCCGCGGCTTGCCGAAGACGTATGTACGGTCTGCGGCCATTAGCTACCACTTCCTCCTGATATCGGCCGGGTGGGATTGGCCGGGGCTGACGGGGTGGGCACGGTCGAGGGGACGGCGCGTGCCGCGGTGCCGCTCTGGGTGCTGGATGCGGGTGAGGGAGGCGTTGCTCCTCCGCCGTTGGGCGAAGGGGGCGCTGACGCCGAAGGCGCGCTCGCGGGTGTGGGTGACGGGATCCGGGACGGGCCGGTCGGTCCGGACCCAGACGGTCCGGCGGCCGGGGTGCTCGCAGGCGTCGGGATCGTGGACGGGCCCGTGGGCGTGGTCGGCGCAGACGACGGGGGCGAGGAGGAAGACCCCTCTCCGGAGCCACCGGCGTCGGCCGGGACGACGGGCGATCCCGCAGGGTTGGCCGTGCCGTTGCCCAACGACGACGGAGTCGAGCTGCCCTCGCCGCCCTCGTTGCCGACGGGCACCGTCGAGGTGCCGGTGGGGTTGGTGGACGGAGCGGTGCTCGGCGTGCCGCCGCTGCCGCCGCCGGACTGCCCACCGGAGTCGGATCCGGGAGTGTCGCCGCCCGCGCCCTGGTCTGCGATGGTGTCCGCGCCCTCGGCCTTGTTCTTGGCCATGTCGACACCGGCCTTCGCGACCGCCGCGGCGGCGGTCGCAGGGTTCGAGAGCGCGGCGGCGCCGCCGCCTCCACCGACCACCGAGTTCGTCATGCGGGCGTTCATCGCGGAGTTCGCGGCCTGCGCGGGGCCCGGAACGGCGGCTGCCGGGCCGGACTGGGCGGCAGCCTTCCGGGTGTTCATCAGGTCGCCCATCTGGTCACCGAATCCGGGCAGCCACTTGTAGAGCGAGGCGCTGGAGAACACCGCGAGGAACAGCAGGAGCGCACCGACCAGGAGCGTGTTGACCGCTTCCGAGTCGGACTGCGAGTCCGAGTTCATGATCGCCGCGGCGAGGCCGAAGAGCATGAACAGGACCGGCTTGGCCAGCAGGAGGGCCAGGAGCATCCCGGCCCACTTCTTGGTTCGTCCCCACAGGTCACGGTCGACCAGGCCCGCGTTCACGATCGGCCCGAGCGCCGCGCCGATGTAGAGGGCGCCGGCGCGAATCAGCAGCTCGATCCACACCAGCAGCGCGGCGATGATGATGATCAGGAAGACGATGATCAGAACGACCGGGGCATTTGTGCCCTGGGTCGCCAGGATCACCTTCGTGAGCTTCTCGATGAAGCCCTTGCCCTCCTCGATCGCGCTTCCCGCGAAGACCTTGGTGATCTCGTCGACGAGCTGGTTCGCCAGAACAAGGACAGCGGGAGTGAAGGCGTTGACCAGGACCTGGACCAGGAGGAGGCCGACGGCCTCCGAGACGGCGGTCGTCAGGGAGACGCCGGCCATGGCGCGCTTGGCCACCGCGATCAGCCAGAGGACCAGCGTGAACAGCGTGGCGACGGCGAAGATCAGCGCGTACTGCTTGAGGAAGCCCGGGTTGGTGAAGTCGACCTTGGTGGTCTTGTCCATCAAGCCGATGATCTTCTCCAGGAACCAGGCCGCGGCCTCGCCCATCTTCTTCGCAATGAAGCCGAGCGGGTCGGAGACGAAGTCCGCGACCGCGCCCGCGCCGTCGACCACGTCGCACACCGTGGAGACACCGGGGATGTCGCACGGGCCGGGGATTGCCTGTGCCGGGGGCGCGGTGAAGATCAGCCAGAGGGGCGTCAGGAGGGCGGCGGTGATCGCCGCGGGGATCCCGCGGAAGGACCAGCGCCTCGGCGCGCGGCGCGGCCGGGACTCAGCCAGCGTACGGCGCGGCATCCGCGTCACCTCCCAGTTCACGGAAGGAGTTGGGGGACGACGGCTGGCCGGCCGTGGCCTGCGGTACCAGCCCTGCCGACCGGGTGATGGTCACGGCGCGCCAGTCGCCGTCCACCCACCGCAGCGTGTAGTTCCACTGGTTGAACTCGCTGGTGGGCGGCAGCTTGGAGTTGGCGTCGGCCACGCCGGTCACCGCGGCGGTCCACAGCTCCACGGTGGCCAGGTCCTTGCTGAAGCTCGTCACCTGCGCGGCCAGCGTGGCCTGCCGGTTGATGAGGGGAGCCCCGTCGGCGGTACGCCCGTTCTGCAGGATGCCGAGCTTGCCCATGGCCGTCTCGGTCTGCTCGTCGAGCGTCTTCAGCCGCTGGGCGACGGCCTCGGGCGCCATGATCACCGAGGTCACTTTGTGGCGGGTGTCCTTGTCGGCCAGGAACTTCGCCGTGGACTGGGCGGCCTGGAAGTTCGAGGCGGCCGCCTTCGCTCCCGCCTCGGTGCGCGCGTACCCGACGGGCACCCCGTCCTTCTTGTGGAGCCCCCCTCCGGCTTCCTGCGAGGCGGGAGCCGAGTCGTTCTTCTCGCTGGAAGCGGAGGGAGTCCGGGCGGCCGGGCTGCCGCTCCTCCCAGAGGTGGCGAGGTTGGCGATGAGCAGCCCGGCCACGGTGACGACGACGATCGCGATCACGATCAGGGTGAGGGGACGGGGCCTGCGGCGGGGGCCGTGCTCGGCCGACCACGGCCGGCCTTCGGTCTTGGTGTCGTTGGTCATGGAGGCTGCCTCAGATACCCATGCCGTAGACGAGGCCGAAGATGGTGGCGGCGCTCGCGACGAGGAAGATGCCGGCCAGGCCGCCGACGATCTGGCCCTTGCCCTGGTCGGTGTGCATGGTGGAGTTGCCGGAGCCGAACCAGCCCTTCGACTTGGCGACGCCGAGGAGGAACGTTGCGGCGGACACGGCGAGGACGACTGCCGCGATGACGCCGATGATCACCTTGGAGGTGTTGCCGAGCGCGCCGAACGGCCCCCAGGTCGGCTTCACGCCGCCGATCACGTCGTTGACCCCGTCGGCGAGGATCGTCCACTTGCTATCAGATGCCATGGTTTGTCCTTAAGTTGCAGGAATGCCGGTACCGGAATGGGCCCGGGTGCGGAAGGGAAGGTCGAGGAGGCGTAGGTCAGCCGATGTGTCGCATGGCGACGATCTGGCCCTGCCACCAGGACAGAGGCTTGATCCGGACGTTGAGGCCGGTCCGTGGTGCCTCGATGACCTGCGAGCCGCCGATGTACATGCCGACGTGCTCAGGCACTGCGGCACTACCGACGCTGAACAGCAGGTCACCGGGGCGGAGCTGGCTGACCGAGTTCACCGGGGTGCCGGAGTGGACCTGGTCGTAGGTCGTTCTCGGCAAGTTCACGCCGGCCGCACCCCAGGCCATCTGCACGAGTGAGGAGCAGTCGCACCCCTGCATCCCTCGGTACGGGGACTTGCAGGTGCCGCCCCACTGGTACGGGGTGTTGAGCGCGGTCTTCGCCGCGGCGATGGCGCGCGCCGCACCGCCGGACCCGGGCGGAAGCGGTACCTGGCCATCGGCCATGGCCGCCCACTTCGCTGCGAGCGTGGTGATCGTCTCGACGTAGTTCCGGGTCTCGTCGAACGGCGGCACACCGTTGTACTTGAGGACGTTTCCCTCGCCCGCGTTGTACGCCGCCAGCATGTTCTTCACCGAGTCGCCCGGGACGTTCTTGACGATGTCGGCCAAGCGGCAGTCGTACGCCACGGCGGCGGGAATCGCATCCGCGGGGTTCAGCGGGTCCTTCTTGCCGTCCCCGTCCCCGTCGACTCCGTACGTCGCCCAGGTGCCCGGAATGAACTGCGCGATGCCCAGGGCGCCGGCTCCGCCGTCAGGCGGGTTCTTGCGGAAGCCCGACTCCTGGTACAGCTGGGCTGCGAGAAGGCTGGCAGTGACCTGCGGGCAGCTCTTGCCCATCGCCTTCTCGATCAGCTTCCGGACCCAGTCCGGCACCGGAGCGTCGGCGGTGATGGACCCCCCGGGGCCGGTGTTGTTCGCGCTCGCGCCGCCTGCTCCACCGAGCATCAGCAGTAGAGCGAAGATCATGACGAAGCAGAGGGCAGCGATCCCGCCGCCCCACTTGAGGATCTTCTGCACGCCGGCCGCCTACGCGTACGGCAGCGCGATGACGCGCCACTTGCCGTCGGCGCCGCGCTCGAGCTGCAAGGCGACCTGCTTGGTGTCGCTGCTCGCCTTGCCCTTCTCGGGGGCTTCGGTGAGCCGGTACAGAACCCGTGCGAGTGCCGTGGTGTTCGTGGGGGCCGGCGCGCCGTCCGGGATGGAGACCTTCAGGACGGTGGCGGTGACCGTCGTTTTCTCGGCGGTCCACTGCCGCCACACGGAGGCCGTGCTCGGGCGGTCGGCGCTGATCGCGGCGCCGAGGTCCTCGGACGTGAAGGCAGCGGCCCGCTTTCCGGCGTCGGAGTACGACCTGTCCTTGCCCGGGCGTGCGTCATGGCTCGCCCAGGCCGTGGCGAAGTCGGCCGCGACCTTGGCGACGTCCTTGGGCAGTTCGGCCCCTTCGGTAGCCGCGGGCCCTGTCGGGACCGGGATGGTGCCGTTCCCGGGGACCGGGCCGCCCGGCCAGGCTGAGGTCGAGGGAGGGGCTTCGGGCGCCGACTGGACTGTCGTGCCGGACCCGCAGGCGGTGAGCGCCGCCCCGAGAGCGACGACCAGCACGCCGGAGGCCAATCGTGAGCAAATGCGTATAGAACGAACTTCAGAAGGCATGGGGGATCCGCCTGCGGGGTCGAGGAAGGCAGGGAGGGGGCGCGTATCCGGTCCGGAAGCCCTGACGGCGCGCCGTACTTCGTCCGCGGACTGGTGTGATGGGGCGGCTGGGCCTGGACCACAGCCGCCCGTCATCGAGGGGCTCGACCCCTACGAGAGGTTCATCTGGACGGCCAGGTAGCTGGTGGAGACCCAGCCCGTCTTGCCGGCGTTGGCGCCGCTGCGGACCTTCACGTAGGCCCAGGTGGTGGAGCGCCAGCACATGACCGTCACCTTGGTGTCGGTGCTCAGCAGGCCCAGGCTGGTGTAGCCGGTGCTCGGGCCGCTGCGGAGGTGGACGGTGGTGTCCGTCCACGCGGTGTAGTCGGCCATGTTCCTGGTGCACGAGCCGGCGCCCACGGCAGCCGCCGCCGGACTCGACATGGCGGTGACGCCACCGATGGAGAGGGCTGCGACAGCCGTCGCGGTGGCAGCCTTATGGATCAGAGAACGCATGGGTGTTCCTCGTACGTCTGGAAGAAGGGCTGACGCGGCCCGTGCGGCGTCCCGGTAGGAAGCAGGGGTGAGCGGGGGCAACACCCGTGTCGTGGGAGCCACTCGCGGAGGCCTGGCGGGGTCAGTGCCGGCCGAACCGGTGGGTCATCGCGAGCGGAGGAAGAAGGACAGCCGCCGGGCCGCGTAGCGCATCAGGATCAGGACTGGTCGGACCCGGCCGTCTTGCGGCGTCGGGCCACGGTGAGGACGCCGCCGCCGACAAGCAGCAGGCCGGCGGCAGCGGCTGCCAGGGGCGCGGTGAGATCCGCGCCCGTGTGCGCCAGTTCGTCGCCGGACGGCGGCGTGGCCGGCGGCGTCGTCGGCGGCACCGCGGGCGGAGTGCTCGGCGGCATGGTGGCCGGCGGTGTGGTGGGCGGCGTGGTGGGCGGAGTCGTCGGCGGCGTCGTCGGCTTCGGCAGCGGACTGTCGAAGACCGTGATCACCGTCTCCTCCCCCTCCTTCACCTCGAACCGGGTCGGCTTCTTGTCGAGCTCGTAGCCCTCGGGGGCCTTCGTCTCGACCATCCAGTACGTCCCGGCGGCCAGGTCGACGGGTGCGGACTTGCCTCCCTTGCCGGTGGTCACCGTGGTGACGAGGTCACCCGGCTTGCCGTCGGCGCCGGACGCATCGTTCGCCCGGATCTCGTACGTGGCCGGAGAGTCGATCTCCTTGCCGCTCGCGCGATCCTTCTTGAGCGCGATCACGATCGAGGCGGGCTGGAACTCGATGCCGCCGTCCACCTTCAGCGTCTTCTTCTCCGCTGCGAAGAAGATCAGCCGCTGCATGGGCTTGCCCGAGACCTGCTTGTCGGTGGCCCAGAAGGACGGCGTGTTCACCGTGACATCGGCGGCGAAGGAGGCGCCGGCCTTCTTCCCCGGCTTGTCCGGGGTGAAGGTGAAGGTCGTCTCGCCCTTGTCGTTCGTGATGCCGATGGCGCCGGGCACCTTCGGCACGGCGACGTTGTCGAGGTCGGTGGTGTTGACGGAGACGCCGGGAACCGGCTTGTTGCCCTGCGCCACCTTGACGGTGAGGCTCTTCTCTACCGGGGTGCGCTCGTAGGGGTACTTCTTGCCCGAGCCGGGAACGGTGAGCGTGTACGGGGCGGCGTCGATGTCGGCGACCTCGGCCCGGAGCCGGTTGAACTCGTCGACGATGGGGGTCGTGTCGACCTTGGCGTCAGCGCCGAAACCGGCGACCGCGCCGTGCGGCATCCCCTTCTCCAGCCAGGACTTCCACGGCAGCTTCTCGCCGTTGAAGCCGTCCTCCTTCACTCCGTCCCGGTCGGCCAGAGCCCAGGAGAGCAGGGATGCCGCCGCGGTGGTGTTCCGGCCGGCGGTCGTGTCGGGGAGCTTGCCGTACTGCGCGGCGATGTAGGCGAGCTGGGCCTTGGTGTCCGCGCCGAGTTCGGTGGGGGCCTGCTCCGGCTTGTAGCCGTTGTCCGACCCCTCCTTCGGACCGAAGAGGTTGAAGTCGAGGCAGAAGGCCGCCGACCCGTTGTCCAGGAGGTGCGTACCTCCCCAGAAGGTGCTCTGCTTGCCGGTCTTCAGCTGCCAGCCGACCGCGCGCCCCTTGTTTCCCTCACGGTCGGCCGCGACTGCGGGAGCCGAGAAGAGTGCTGGTCCAGCCACTGCGGCTGCCACAACTGCGGCACCGGCGACGGCCGTACCTTTGCGCACGAGTGATCGCATGAAAAACTGCCCTCATCCAGGGGACTGGACCGCAGCTTCCTAGGGCGAGACGGTCCAGCACCCGGTGAACCGCGCCCCCTTCCGAGGCGGCGCGTCCCGGTGTTCGGAGGGATCTCACTCCCTCCGAACACCGGCCTTGCTGACGAGGCTTGATGCCGCGACGCAAGCCACGGCCCCTTCCCCCGACCGCATCCGGCGCACATACGATCAACAGGTTTAGCGTGCTAGACGTAGAAGCCTGAGCTTGTGTTCCCCTGTTCATCTAGCGCGCTAGATGAGGCTCGATGAACATACGTTGATCCAGGTGGCGCCTGTCAAGCGGGCGTGTGCCGAATCGGGCGATCATGTGACGGGCGTCATGGTGCGCGCTTGATCGTTAAGTGGATTAGACGCAAATCGCTTGATCGTGTAGCGCTTGCCGTCTAGGGCGATAGATAATGAGGGTGGTGGTTCAGGCGTGAACTACAGGATGATCCGTAGTGGACGGGAGCAGTGAGCGGCGATGGGTGAGGACACCCCCACCGGCCGGCAGACCTTGGCCGAGCGACTCGACTTCTTGATCACGACGATCCATCCAGACAACCGTGGTCCGTACACGTACATGGAGATCGCCGAGGGCACGAAGAAGTTGCCGGGCCCGTCGGTCTCGCACGGCACGGTGCAGACCATCCACAAGAACACCAACACCAACCCCGGCGTGGACTCCCTCCGCGCCATCGCCAACTTCTTCGGGGTCACCGTCGGTTACCTCGCAGATGGTGAGGATGCGGAGGCGATCGAGAACCGCATCGAGGAGCGCATCACGCGCCTCCGTGAGGAGAACCGCAAGGCGGCCGAAGCCGATGAGCTCGCCCAGGTCCTGGAGGACGAGAACGTCCAGGCCGCGGCCTTCCGGCTCAGTGGCCTGTCGGCCGGCTCCTTGAAGTCCGTCACCGGGCTCATCAAGCAGCTCCGCCGGGCGGAGGGTCTGCCTGACGCGAAGCCGCCGCGCAAGCGGAAGCAGTGAGAGGCCGCTCACTCGTGTAAACGGTGCAATCTGGGGTGTTCCGGGCAACCGGAACGCCCCATTTCGGTCTCTGTGGCCTATCCGTTTAAGCTGCAAACCGGTAAGTAGTACGCGAACGGCTCGAAGTAGTTGATCTTCCCGCCGGCGGGTTGCGACGGCGAGGAGGGAGACCATGCGGTGGTGGAAGCGGACCGACGCCGAGTGCGCGGCCATCGCTGACCAGCTGGTCATCCCCCAGCCGTTCAACCTCGAGGCCTTCTGCGACGGGATCGCGGAGCAGAGGGGCCGCCCGCTCATCCTGCTCCCCCTCGACGGGCCGCCTGACCCGGCCCTCCCTTGCGGCATATGGCTCGGTCTCGATGTTGCCGACCTCGTCTTCTACGACGCCGTCGCTGCGGAGATCCTCAAAGTGCAGATCGTGCTGCACGAGATCTCACACATGCTGCTCGGACACGTCGCCCCCGAACTCGACCTGGCCGACCAGCCGAGCGAGGGAGAGCTGGCCCTCGCCTCCGAGCACTTCCAGCGCCTGCTCGCCCGCACGCACGGAGGCATCTCCGGAATCGATCGCCCCGACCTGCCGGTCGCCGCGATCATCCGCGCCGAGGCAGCCCGGATCCGGGCCATGGCCACCATGACCGAAGCGATCGACGAGGAACTCGGCCTCGACTTCGACCGCATTGCGCACCTGATGGGCCGCTCGAAGTTCGCGACGCCCCAGGAGCGCAAGGCAGAGACCCTGGCCACGCTCATCCACGAGCGCGCCAGCCGGTACATGACGCAGTCGACCTCCACCGAGGCCGAAGAGCGTCTAGTCCGCCTCCATGACGCCCTCGGGCATCCCGTGCGAAACACCTGGTCCTGAAGTGAAACACCTAGAAATCGCCGTCCTGATCATGCTCTGGGCGGTGACGATCTGGCGCGTCCCCTCTGCCCTGCGCACCGTCAAGCAGCGAGCCCTATGGGTCGCCTTCGCGGCCCTCACCCTGTCGATGACGCTCCGCCTTCCCGGCGTCATGCACGGCCTGGACGACAGAGTCGGGATCAACAACCTCTCCACCCTCATCAAGCACTGGCTCGGCATGATCGCTGCCGGTGCCGTCCTCGACTTCGTCGTCGCCATCGCCCGCCCGGAGACCGGCCGGCGAGTCAGGCCGCGCCACTACGTGGCCCTCACCGCCATGGCCCTCATGGCGGTCCTCTTCCAGTTCGTCCCCCGACAGCACGAGGTCGAGGACTTCTTCGAGGCGAACGTGGGACAGACCTGGGCCACCGCGTACTACCTGGTCTTCATCGTCTACCTGGGCATCGCCATGGCCACCGCCAGCTGGCTGTTCTGGGGAAGCGCCCGTCTGGCGAGCGCTCGGTGGCTCCGGATCGGCGTACGCCTCATGGGCGTCGGAACCGGGGTCGGCGTCGTTTACACCCTCGTCCGCGCTGTGTACCTCATCTGCCGACTGGTCGGAGTCACGTCCGCCGGCGCCGACGATACGGTCGACACGGCCACCGACCTGCTGAAGTACCTGGCCATCGGCTTCATCCTCGTGGGCAGCAGCATCCCGGCCTTCGGCGTCGCCTGGCGCAGCATCCAGGACTGGAGGCACCTTCGCGCGCTGCAGCCCCTGTGGCAGGACCTCACCGCCGCCACCCCCGACATCGTGCTCAAGGCGCGCCTTCTCCGCGGCCCACGCCTGCAACTGCACCGCCGCGTGATCGAGATCCGGGACGCCGGCCTCGCCCTGGCGCCGTACGCAACCAGCGAAGTGCGGGGAGCCGCTGAGGCCGCGGCGAACGCGGCCGGGCTCAGTCCGGAGGCCGTGGAGCCGACAGCCGAGGCTCTCTGGCTCCGTGCCGCCCGAGAGGCCAAGGCCCAGGGAGCCCCCCTTGGACACGAGGTGGCGGAGCCCGGTGCCGAAGGCATCGTCGATCTGGACTTCGAGGCCGAAGTCGCCCGACTCCTTCAACTCGCCCGCGCCTACCACTCCCCCGCGGCCGCCGCCTTTCTCGCCGAGCTCCGACAGGAGGCCACGTCGTGACCACCACCGCAACCATCCGGCCGACGGAGTCCCGCGCCGCCCGGCTCGTCACCGACGGCCTGGACCCCAAAACCTGGATCATCGCCGACACGATCCTCATCGGCTGGCACACCAACCGCCTCGCGGGCATCGGCTGGGGCTTGCTCGGCTGCCTGTTCGCGGCCGTCATACCCGTGGCCTTCATCAAGTACGGCATACGCCGAGGCCGCTGGGCCGACCGCCATGTCGGCCAGCGTCAGCAGCGCATCATCGTGATGATCTTCATCATCGCCTCGGTAGCCACTGGTATCACCCTGATGTGGGCCTTCGACGCCCCGCAGCCGATGATCGCCCTCATCGCCGCCATGCTCACCACCCTCGCTGCCCTGCTTGCCGTCACGCCCGCCTGGAAGATCAGCGTCCACGCCGCGGTCTCCTCCGGCAGCGTCGCCATGCTCGCGCTCGCCTACGGTCCCCTCGCGCTCGCCGTGTACGCCCTGGTCGCGCTGGTCGGCTGGTCTCGGGTCGCGCTCAAGGACCACACCGTCGCTCAGGTCCTCGCTGGAACCCTTGTTGGAGCCGTCGTCGCGGCCGGCACCTTCGCCATCCTCCGGTAGTCCGCGCGAGCACAAGTTCGGGGCGGCACCCATGCAGGTGCCGCCCCGAACCCGTCTCCGCCCGTTTCGATCGGCAACGTCAGTTGACGCGCTCAAGCCGGACCGGGATTTTGAAGTAGTCGCCCAGCGCGAGCCGCGCCAGGACAGACTGCTTGAGGTTGTGCGCCTTAGCCGTGGCCTGAAGCGTCGGCATCCACTTCATCGACACGGAGTACTGCAGCCGGGAGTTGGCCGGCTCGACCTTCCTCGGACGCCCAGGCCCACGCTCGATCATCTCGAGTCCCGGGAAGAGGCCACCCTCGTGGACGGGCCCGCGGGCTTCGACGATGAGCTCGGGGAGCCGGTCAGCGCACTGAGCCACCGCGGTAAGGATGATCACCTCCGCCGACTTTCCAGTCTGCTGCATCTCCTTGACCTTTGCCGCGATGGAGCTCGGAACGTAGGTCTGGAGGGTCATCTTGCCGGTCGCCGATCCCAACTGGTACTCGGACTCGTCGTAGCCCGTACTTTCGGCTTCGGCGCGGGCGGCTTCCTCGGCCTTGCGCTTCTCCTCGGCTTCGGCTTCGGCGCGGGCGGCCTCTTCGGCCTTGCGCTTCTCCTCGGCTTCGGCTTCGGCGCGGGCGGCCTCTTCGGCCTTGCGCTTCTCCTCGGCTTCGGCTTCGGCGCGGGCGGCTTC
>NZ_JBVIWC010000021.1:0-21173 GCF_055594965.1 Kitasatospora sp. NPDC040550
ACATTCCGAACCCGGAAGCTAAGCCTCACAGCGCCGATGGTACTGCAGGGGGGACCCTGTGGGAGAGTAGGACGCCGCCGAACAATCATTCAGAAGAACCCCCATCCGGATTCCGGATGGGGGTTCTTCGCGTTTCCCCCGGAATTGCCGGAATCACGACACGAGGTGCGGCGACGCGCCCCGGAGCAGGTGCGTGTCCTCGGAGAGCAGTATGCGTATCACCAGGTAGTCCCCCCAATGCGACGTCCGGGCGGACCTGCGCGGACCGGCCTCCGATGGCAGGGCTTGCGCGGGGGGCCGGGGCTAGCCTGGCCCGCATGTACAACGACGGTCTGGTGACGTGCACCGCGGGTGAGCTCGTGATTCGCCGGTACTACTTCCCGTTGGCGTCCGCCAAGCGCATCCCGTACGGGCGGATCCGCGGGCTGCGGCAGGTGCCGCTGACCCGGGTCGGCGGGCGGTGGCGGATCTGGGGTTCCGGGGACTTCGTGCACTACTTCAACCTCGACCTGGGGCGGATCGACAAGAGCGTGGCCTTTGTCGTCGACCTCGGGGCCAGGGTCAAGCCGGTGATCACCCCGGACGAGCCGGAGCGGCTGGCGGCGGCGATGGCCGCGCACAGCATCCCGGTGACCCGGGGGTAGTTCCGGCGCCCTCGATACGCCGTGCCGGGGCCTCAGTTCAGCGCGGCGCGGGGTGGGCGGGGCCAGGTGGGGTGGTGCTGGTCGATCACGTAGTGGTGGCCGTGCTGCCAGCTGCCGTCGGCGGTGGGGCGGGCGTCCGCGAGGTGGGGGTGGCCGAGCGGCAGGTCGGTGTGGCGGTGGCTGAGGGCGTCCGGGTCCCGGGTGGGCCACAGGGCGGTGGCGGCCAGGGCGGCGGCGAGCGCGATCGCGCCCAGGACGACCGCGGTGGCGGGGAGTCCGGCGCCGGCGGCGAGCCAGCCGGCCAGCGGGTAGGTGAGCAGCCAGCAGCCGTGTGACAGCGAGAACTGGGCGGCGAACGCGGCCGGCAGGTCCGGGTCGGCGGCGGAGCGGCGGAGCACCCTGCCGCCGGGTGTCAGGACGGCCGAGCCGGCGGCGCCGATCAGGGCCCAGGCGGCGAGCAGGGCGAGCCAACTACCGGTGCCGGCCGGGGCGGCGGTGATCGCGGTGACGGCGAGGAGGACGCCGGGCAGCGCGAAGGCGGCGGGCAGCATGACGGACCGGTCGCTGACCCGGGCGAGCAGCCGCGGCAGCAGCAGGGCGGCGAGCATCGAGCCGACGCCGTACGCGCCGAGGGCCAGCGAGACGGCGCCGGCCGGGCGGTGGAAGTGGTCGCGGACCACGTTGACGGTGTCGACGAAGACGATGGCGCCGGCCGCCGCCACCGCGAGGTCCAGGGCGAGCAGTGCCCGCAGCCGTGGGGTGGCCCGGAACAGCCGGGTGCCGAACGCGGCCTTGCGGTAGATCCCGTCGGCGCGCTCGACCGGCCGGGGCCTGGGCAGCACCACGGAGACGACCAGGGCGGCGGAGGCGAGGAAGCCTGCGGTCGTCCCGGCGAACAGCCAGTGGTACGGGACCACGGACAGCAGCAGGGCGGCGAGGGCCGGGCTGAACAGCGATTCGAGGTCGTAGGCGAGCCGGGACATCGACAGCGCCCGGGTGTAGTCGCGTTCGGCGGGCAGTACCTCGGGGATGGTGGCCTGGAAGGTCGGGGTGAAGGCGGCGGAGGCGGCCTGGAGCAGGAAGATCAGGACGTAGATCTGCCAGACCCGGTCGACGAACGGCAGGGTGAGGGCGACGGCGGCCCGGGTGAGGTCCATGGCGACCATCAGGGTGCGCCGGGGGACCAGCCCGGCGAGGGCTCCGGCGACCGGGGCGACGGTCACGTACGCGACCATCTTGATCGCCAGTGCGGTGCCGAGGACGGCGGAGGCGTCGCTCCCGGCGATCGAGTACGCCAGCAGCGAGAGCGCCACGGTGGCCAGGCCGGTGCCGACCAGGGCGACGACCTGGGCGGTGAACAGGTGGCGGTAGGTGCGGTTGCGCAGCACGGTCAGCATGGGCCCGTCCCGGGGCGGCGGTGGGGGTGGTGGTGCGCCTATCATAGGCAATGCGTGCGTACCTGTGCACCTGTTCGGCGGCCGGAACGACCCCGCGCGGACGGGCCGGGGTCAGTCGTGCGGCGGGAGGTGCCCGATCTGGTGGTCGGCGACGTTCAGCGCCTCGTCCACCAGCCGGCGCAGGTGTCCGTGGCGCAGCGAGTAGACCACCCGCCGGCCGTCCTTGCGGGTGGCGACCAGCCCGGCCAGCCGCAGCTTGGCCAGGTGCTGGCTGACCGACGGCCGGGCGGCGCCGGTCGCCTCGGTCAGCGTGGTCACGTCCGCCTCGCCCCGGCCGAGCCGCTCCAGCAGCGCCAGCCGGGTGCGGTCGGCCAGCAGGGAGAGGACGGAGGCGGCGACGTCCAGTCGCGCCTCGGCTCGCTGCTGCGAGCGGTGTGCATCTGCCAGATTGGCGCCGGAGCTCATTCCTGAATCCTAGACCGCGTGCGCAGGTGCGCTCATGACGACGGACCGCGTCGGCGGCGGAGGTAGGCCCAGGTGACGGCGGTCAGCAGCGGGCCCCAGAGCAGCAGCGGGGCGTAGCAGGTGACCAGGACGACGGTGTGCCAGTCGCCGGACAGCATCGGGAGGCCGTGGCGCAGCGGCCGGCCCCGGAAGTCGCGGCCGGTCGAGACCAGCACGGTGAACAGCAGCGTGCCGACGGTGAGCACGGTGGCGCCCAGCGCGGCCGGTACGACGGCCGCCGCGACCGGGATGCGGCGGCCGCCCAGCAGCGGGAGCCTGCGCGGGACCACCTCGCCCCAGCGGGCGACCAGGCCGAGCGCGGTGAACGCGAGCAGCTCGGAGCCGGCCGACAGCAGGACGACGTACAGCTCCAGGGGCAGCCACCACGGGAGGTTGCCGGAGTCCTGCACCGCGTCGCCGTCCAGCGGGACGTGGAAGGTGCAGGTGGCGATCCGCCAGGCGCTGGACGGCAGGACGGTGAGCGGCACCGCCCGGGCGGCGAGCCCGGCCCAGCGCGGAACGCCGGGGACGGGGGTGTGGGCGTCGGCCCAGGCGGTGCGCAGGCGGCCGGTGGCGGGCGGGAGTTGGGCGAGGGCGGTCATGCGGGGCTCTCCGGTGCGGCGGGGGGTGGTGCGCCAACGCTCGCAGCCGGACCGGGGGGTGGGCCTCGACCGGGAGGAGGAACCGGCTCCCCCGGGGGAGGGAGCCGCGGTCGAGCCCGCCGCTGAGCCCGTCGGTGAGCCTGCCGGTGAGCCGCCGCTGAGCCGTTGTCGAGCCAGCGTCGGCCTGCTGCGCGCGTCGGGGGTCAGCCCGCGCGCTGCTCGGCCGGCTGCTCCTCGGCGACGGGCGCCGGGGCCGGTTCGAGGTCGCCCATTCGCGGGATCGCGAACAGCGCGGCCAGGATCAGCGCACCGGCGATGACGATCGGGGTGCGGATGCCGACCGTGGAACCGATCCAGCCGCTGAGGCCGGCGCCGATCAGCATCCCGATCCGGGAGAGCATCAGGTAGCAGCTGTTGACCCGGCCGAGCAGCTCCTTGGGCACGGTCTGCTGGCGCAGCGAGATCGCCTGGACGTTCCAGGTGACCACGCCGAAGTTGCCGAGCGCGAACAGCGGCGCCACCACGAACACCGAGGGGCTCAGGCCCATCAGCAGCAGCGAGGAACCCATCAGCACGAAGGCGAGGGTGATCCGGGCCCGTCGGCCCAGCCGCTCGCCGATCCGGCCGGCCACCATGCTGGCGGCGGTGCCGCCGGCCACGCCGGTGGCGAGCACGGCGCCGAACGCCCAGGTGGGCTCCTGCAGGGTGCGGGTGACCAGCAGCGCCATCATGGTGATGCCGAGGGAGGAGGCGCCCGCGGCCACGGCGGAGAGCGAGGCGACCAGGCGCAGTTGCCTGTGCCCGTACAGCCAGCGGACGCCCTCGCGGACCTCGGCCATGACCCGGCGCTCGGACCGCGCCCGGGGGGCGCCGGAGCGGCCGGTCGCGGCGACCAGGACGGCGGCCAGGGCGAAGGAGACGCCGTCGACGGTGAACGGGTAGCCGGCCGCGATCGCGAACAGGGTGGTGCCGACCAGCGGGCCGATCATCCGGCCGACCAGCAGGCCGCCCTGGAGGCGGCCGTTGGCGACGTCCAGCTGCTCGGAGCGGACCACGTCCGGGATGGTGGAGGTGGCGGCGTTGACGAACACCGTCTCGCCGCAGCCGAGGACGAAGGCCAGGGCGGCGAGCAGGGCGAGCGGCGGGGTGGTGGAGAAGACCCAGGCGGCGAACCCCAGCAGGATGGCGGCGCGGCCGAGGTCGATCGTCCACATCAGCCGGCGGCGGTCGAAGCGGTCGGCGATGACGCCGCCGAACAGGGCCATCAGCAGCCAGGGGAGGGATCCGGCCACCGCGACCACGGACACCGCCGACGGGGAGTCCGAGATGGCCAGGGCGAGCAGCGGAAGCGACGAGTCCCGCATGCCGTCGCCGACCGCCGAGATCGACGAGGCCGACCACAGCATGGTGAATTTCCGGCCCAGTTGGGGCCTGGTGCGGTGCGGGGGTGTCGGTAGGCTGGCTGAGGTCACCGACGCAGTATGGCATGACCTCTACATGTTTGGGCGCCCCTTCACCGACCATTTCCAGCTGGCATCCCGGCGTCCGGAAACCCCCTTGACGAGGGTGGCGAGGCCGCCGCTCGAGCCGGTTCCGGCACCACCGGCCCGGCCGCTCGTCAGTGCTGGAGGCCGGCGGAGAGCGAGAATCCGGCGAACCGGGCCCGCTGGGTGCTGGCCGGGCCCCAACTGGTGTCGTGGCCGCCGTAGAAGGTCGAGAAGAGCACCCCGCCGAAGGGGATCGAGGAGATCCCGGAGGCGACCTTTGCCGAGTACACCTGGCGGCCGTCGTACCAGACGGTGACCTCGCCGGTGTTCCGGTTCACCGACTGCTCGACGGTGTGCCAGCGGTCGTCGCCCTGGAAGTGCCAGTCGCCCAGGCCCTCGTCCACACCGTAGCCGGTCGGACCGGAGTTGGTCGGGGTGTACAGGTAGACCTCGCCGTTGTCGGGGCTGCCGTTGGCGCCCCGCCACATGTAACGGGTGGACCAGCCCGCGCCGTGGTTGCCGCCGGACTCCTGGCCGATCTTCCCGCCGTACAGGCCCGGCAGCTTGCCGGCCTTGCCCCAGTCGCGGCCGGCGGGGAACCGGAGGGAGTACTTGAGGTCCAGGGTGGAGCCCTGGGCGAGGGCGGACAGGCCGAGCGCGTTCAGGTCGGTGTAGAACTGGCCGCCGCCCGGATTGGGGCAGTCGGTGCAGGAGTTGGCGGAGGAGCCGGCGCCGTACGTCACCTGGAGCGCGGGGCCGCCGTCGGGGGCGGTCGGGTCCTCGACGGCGGCGAAGTCGCTTGCGCCCCAGGCGCCCTGGCCGGCGACACCCCAGGAGCGCTGCCACTGGGCGGAGCCGTAGCCGCGGAAGCCGCCGGTCCAGGCGGCCGAGCCGCTGGGCGCGGGGGCGGCGGTGGCGGAGCCGGTGGGCGGGTGGGCGCGGGCCCCTGCGGGGGTGGCCGCGCAGCCGGCGGCGGTGAGCAGGGCCAGGGCGGCCAGGGCGGCGGTACGCGCGGAGCGGTGCATCGATGGCTCCTCGGTCGGCGGTTGATCCGTACAGATCATGCCGCACGCCCGGGTCGCGCTGGGGTAAAGAGCGGGGAAGGGAAGGGGAAAGGCCGTGGGCGGGGGGGGGGGGGGGGGGGGGGGGGGGGGAGGGAGCACCCCTCCGCCGAGCGAGGGCGGGGGAGGGGGGCGGGGGGACGGGGAGGAGGAGGACAACGCCCATACTTCCCCTCCCTCCCCCCCCCCCCCCCCCCCCCCCCCCCCCCCCCCCCCCCCCCCCCCCCACGGCCGTTGTAAAGCGGCGTCAGGAGTCAGGAGTCAGGAGTCAGGCGTCAGGCGTCAGGCGGCCAGGGTGCCGAGGGCGGTGAGGGCGGCGGTGGCGAAACCGTGGTCCTGCTCCGGGGCGCCGCCGCCGATGCCGAGGGCGCCGATCAGCCGGCCGTCGCGGCGGACCGGGACGCCGCCGGCGATGAACAGCAGCGGGCGGTCCAGCGCGGTCGGCAGCGAGTGGAACGGGCCGTCCGGCTTCACCAGGTCGACCAGGTCGGCGGTCGGGGCGTCCAGCTGGAGCGCGGTGTAGGCCTTGCGGGTGCTGGTCTCGCCGGAGATCAGCACGGCGCGGTCGTCGCGGCGGAAGGCCAGCAGGTGCCCGCCGGCGTCCAGGACGGTGACGCTGACGGTCACCCCGGCGGCCTCGGCGGCGGTGTGGGCGGCGCGGACCAGGGTCTCGGCCTCGGCGGTGGTCAGGGTGGTCAGGGTGGTCAGGGTGGTCAGGGGGGTGGCGGCGGTGGTGCTCATGGTGGCGCTGCTCCTGGGGAACGGGGGGACAGGGGGACGGGGAACGGGGGATGGGAGAAGGGGAGGGGCGGTCAGTGGCGGACGGGGGTTCGGGGCGCGGGGGCGACGCCGGTGGTGGTGGTGGCGGCCCGGTGCCGGTCGCGGCGTTCGAGGGCGGCGGACCACAGGGCGAGCAGCAGGGCGGCCGCGGCGAGCAGGGCGCCGACCCAGTTGGGGGCGGTGTAGCCGAGCCCGGCCGAGATGACCAGGCCGCCGAGCCAGGCCGCCAGGGCGTTGCCGAGGTTGAAGGCGCCGATGTTGACGGCCGAGGCGAGGGTGGGGGCGCCGTGGGCCTGGTCGAGGACGCGCTTCTGCAGCGGGGGAACGGTGGCGAAGCCGAGGGCGCCGACCAGCAGGATCGTCACGGCGGCGGCGACCTTGTCGTGCGCGGTGAGGGTGAACAGGGCCAGGACGACGGCCAGGCCGCCGAGGGTGGTGTACAGCAGGGGCATCAGCTTGCGGTCGGCGAACCTGCCGCCCAGCAGGTTGCCGAGGAACATCCCGACGCCGAACAGCACCAGCAGCCAGGTGACCGCGCCCTCGGAGTAGCCGGCGGTGTCGGTCATCATCGGGGCGATGTAGGTGATCGCGGCGAAGACACCGCCGAAGCCGAGGACGGTCATCGCCATCGCGAGCAGTACCTGGGGATTGCGGAAGGCGGTCAACTCGCCGCGCAGGCGGGCGCCTTCGGGTCGGGGCAGGCTGGGGACGAGCTTGCCGATGCCGAGCAGGCCGAGCAGTCCGAGGGCGGCGACGCCGGTGAAGGTGGTGCGCCAGCCGACGGCCTGGCCGATGAAGGTGCCCAGCGGGACGCCGACGATGTTGGCGACGGTGAGCCCGGTGAACATGGTGGCGATGGCGCCGGCCTTCTTCTGCGGGGCGACGAGTTCGGCGGCGACGACCGAGCCGATGCCGAAGAACGCGCCGTGGGCCAGCGAGGTCACGATCCGTCCGGCGAGCATCAGCGGGAAGGTGGGCGCGACGGCGGACAGCAGGTTGCCGATGACGAACAGGCCCATCAGCAGCATGAGCATGGTCTTGCGGCTGATCCGGGTGCCGAGCACGGTCATCAGCGGGGCGCCGATGACCACGCCGAGTGCGTAGCCGGTGACCAGTAGGCCGGCGGTGGGGACGGTCACGCCGTAGTCGTCCGCGATCTGGGGCAGCAGGCCCATGATCACGAACTCGGTGGTTCCTATCCCGAAGGCCCCGATGGCCAGGGCGAGAAGTGCGAGGGGCATGGCGCGACCTCCGTGCGATTGCTAGTGCGCCTTACGTGCCTCGACAATAGTTGCAAGCGCGGGCTATGTGCAAGTGCGGGCATTCACCCTCGACATGCCGGGGCCTAAACTGGAGGCCTGCTCGCACCTGGCTCGCACCTGGAAGGAGACCGGGCCGATGACCGCCACGGACCCCGCGCTGACCGCCCTCGCCAACGGCTGGGCCGCCCTGTACGTCCTGTACGGCAGGATCGAGGCGCACATCGAGCGCGCCCTCCAGGCGCAGCACGACCTGAGCGTGCGCGAGTACTCGCTGCTCGACGTGCTCAGCCGCCAGCACGACGGCGAGGGCGGCCACCTCCAGATGAAGCAGGTCGCCGACGCGGTCGTGCTCAGCCAGAGCGCCACCACCCGGCTGGTCTCCCGGTTGGAGGACCGCGGGCTGCTCGCCCGCTACCTCTGCCCCACCGACCGCCGCGGCATCTACACCGACGTGAGCGAGGACGGCCTGCGGCTCCTGGCGCAGGCCCGGCCGACCAATGACACCGCGCTGCGCGAGGCGCTCGACGAGGCCGCCCGCAACCCGGAGCTGGCCCCACTGGTCGCGGCCGTCGAGGCGGTCGACCCGCCCGCGCTGCTGCGGCGGCCCTGAGCGGCGCAGGCGGTCGGCGTACGGGGGACGGCGTACGGGGGACGGCGTGCGGTCGGCGTACGGGGGACGGCGTACGGGCGGGGCGTGCGGGCAGGGTGCACAGGGGGGCGTACAGGGAAAGCGTCGGGCGGGCCCGTGGCACTCGGTGTGCCGTGGGCCCGCCCGGGTTGCGTGCGGAGCGGCCGTCGCGCCGCCGCGGCGGGTCAGTGCGGGAGGACCGCGTCGGCGGTCGCCGGAAGCGGGTAGGCGTCCGGGTCGACCGGGCCGGGCAGGTCGGTGGCCGGGCGGGCCGGGGCGGTGGGGTCCGGCAGCGAGGGCTGGGCGGGCGGCGCCTGGACCTGGTTGAACGGCACGCCGGGCGGCGCCTGGACCGGGGCGGCCCGGCCGGCCGCGAGCGGGCTGCGGCTCCGGGCGTCACAGGCGGCCTGGGCTTCCAGGCTGTCCGGGCTCTGGGTGGCGGGCTGGTTGCCGGTGAAGCAGTTGCCCGGGTCGGCGGAGGCGAGCACGAGGTCGACGCCGTTGCCCTCGGTGCGGTTGCCCTTGACCAGGTTGCCGGCGGCCGGGTGTCCGGGCGGGTCGGTGACGATCACGCCGGCCGCGCGGTTGCCCTTGACCAGGTTGCGCTCGACCCGGTTCGCGGTGCCGCCGCCGATCCCGATGCCGATGCCGAAGCCGCCGTCGGCCTGCTCGGGGGTGTCGGAGGCGTTGTTGTCGGTGACGGCGTTCCCGGCGATCACTGCGCCGTGCTGGGGGGCGAGGGCCTCCAGGTCGTTGGAGTTGACGGTGACGCCGACCCGGTTGCCGACCACCCGGTTGCCGAGGAACCAGAGGTTGTCCGAGGCGTTGGTGATCTCGATGCCGACCGCGTTGCGCTCCACGGTGTTGCCGCGCACCAGGGTGTCGCAGGGCTTGCACTGGCCGACGTAGACGCCGGAGTCGGCGCCGCCGGAGGCGTAGGACTCCTCGATGATCCCGGCCCGGGCGTCGAAGGCGTAGATCCCGTACAGGCCGTTGTTGTAGGCGGTGACCCGCGTCGCCCGGAAGCCCTGGAGGGCGGGGAAGCGGGTGGTGTCCAGCGGGTTGTAGGCGGAGCCGCCGGCGCCGCGCTGCTGGAGCCTCTCGTCCGTGACGCCGGTGAACAGCACGCCGTTGGCGAGGTAGCCGTGCACGGTGAGGTTCTCCACCACCGAGCCGGCGCCGGTGACGGTGACCCCGTTGACCAGCCGCACGCCGCCGTCCAGCACCACCGCGTTGCGGTCGGTGCCGCGCAGCACGATCCGGGGCTTGGTGATCCGCACGCTCTCCTGGTACGTCCCGGGGGACACCAGGACGGTGTCGCCCTCGCGGGCGACGTCCACCGCCTTCTGGACGGACGGGAAGTCCTGCGGGACGCGGACCACGGTGCCCTCCGGGTGGCGGGCGTCCGAGGAGGGGCCGCCCGCCGAGGAACAGCCGGCCAGGGCCAGGGCGGCGACCAGCAGGGCGGGCAGGGCGCGGACCGGGCCGCGCGGACGGTGCGGACGGCGTCGCGGTGCTTCGGAGGCGGATTGACGGACGGTCAAAAGTTGCATACGGGGTGTTCTATCGTCTCCAATGTCGGTCATGCATGCCGAAACCGGAAAGGCGCGGAAACAGCCGGGGACCGCCAGCGGCGGGGTGGACCGGAGGACGCTGATCGCGGGCGGCGGCGCGGTGCTGGCCGCCGGGGTCGGCGCGGGGGCCGTGGCGCTCGGGCGCGGCCCGGCCGCCGCACCGCCGCCGCCCCCGGCGGTGCCGGAGACCCCGTTCCACGGCGACCGGCAGGCCGGGGTGACGGCCCCGCAGCAGCCGGCCACCCTGCTGCTCGCCCTCGACCTGGCGCCCGCCGCCACCTCCGACGGACGGGCCGTCCTGCGCTCCCTGCTGGGGGAGTTGACCCGGGTGCTGGCCGACGCGACGGGCGGCAGCCCGGCCGATCCCCGGTTGCGGGACGGCGAACCGGCGCGGCTCAGCAGCCTGGTCGGGGTCGGGCCGGGGCCGGCCGCCCGGCTCGGGCTGAACGTCCCGCCCGAGCTGGCGGAGCTTCCGGCCTTCCCCGGGGACCGGCTGGACCAGGCGCGCGGCGGCGGTGACCTGGTGGTCCAGCTGTGCGCCGCGGACCGCTGGCCGCTCACCGTGGTAGCCGAACTCCTCGGCGGCGCGGCGAAGTCGGCGGGCGCGACGGTGCGCTGGAGCCAGCCCGGCTTCCTGCCGCGCACGCCCCCGGGGACCACCCCGCGCAACCTCTTCGGCTACAAGGACGGCACCGCCAACCCGAGCCCGGCCGAGGCCCAGCAGTGGGTCTGGGGCCGACCCGGCCCGTACGAGCACGGCACCGTCCTGGTCTACCGCCGGATCCGGATGGACATCGCCGGCTTCGCCGCCCTCCCCGAGGACCGGCGCGACCTGGCGATGGGCCGCCGACGCGGCGACGGCGCCCCGCTCACCGGCACGGCCGAGCACGAGGACCCGGACATCTACGCCAAGAACCCGGACGGCTCGTACGTCATCCCCAACAGCGCCCACGTCCGGCTCAGCAGCCCCCGGCTCGACTCCGGCGCCCGGATGCTGCGGCGCGGCTACAGCTACGACGACGCCCCCGACGACCGGGGGCTGCTGTTCTGCGCCTTCGTGCGGGACCCGGCGCAGTTCACCCGGGTGCAGAACCGGCTGGCGGCCAAGGACGCGCTCAACCCCTTCCTGGTGCACACGGCTTCCGCGGTGGCCTACGTGCTGCCGGGGGTGCGGGAGGGCGGGGTGCTGGGCGAGGGGTTGTGGGGGTGACGGGGCGGGGCGCGAGGAGGAGCGGCCGGGGCGAGCGGTTGAGCGGCGGGGGCGAGCGGTCGAGCGGCCGGCCGGACGGCCTCACCAGGTGACCGGGATCGCGGCCGGGCTGCGGGTGGTGCCGCCCAGCTGCCAACTCAGCTGCTCCAGCGGGGTGGTGAGGCGGAGGCCGGGCAGGGCGGTGGCCAGCCGGCGGAGCGATTCGCGCAGTTCGAGGCGGACCCGCCAGGCGCCGATGCAGTAGTGCGGGCCGACGCTGAACGCGAGGGTCGGTGCGTCGAGCGGGGTGCCCAGGTCGGCCTCGATCCCATCGGGGAAGACCGCGGTGTCCCGGTTGGCGCTGCCGAGGCTCGCGGCGACCACGGCCCCGGCCGGGACGGTCACGCCGCCGACGTCGACCGGGGCGGTGGCGCGGCGGAGGGTGGCCTCGTCGTCCCCCAACGGGATGTAGTGCAGCAGGCGTTCGGCGGTGTGCTCGGTGACCACCGGGTCGGTGAGCCGGCGCCAGTGCTCGGGGCGCTCACCCAGGAGGTAGACCAGGGCGTTGCCGAGGGCGCCGGTGACGCTCTCGTTGCCGCTGGCGGTGAGGCCGAGGACGAGGAAGGCGAGCGCGTCCCCGGGGACGCCGCCGTCCCGGTCGGCGGCCAGCACCAGTCGGCTGACCAGGTCCGGGCCGGGGCTGCGGCGCCGGCGTTCGATCAACTCCTCGGTGAAAGCGCCGAATTCGGCGAGAGCCTCGGTCCGTCCAGCTTGCTCGGCCTCCTCGGCCTGCTCGGCCTGCTCCGGTTCCTGGTCGCCGCCGCCCTGGGCGAGCAGGGCGACGGTCCAGTGCCGCAGTCGCTCTTCGTCCAGGCGGTCCGGGCCGTCGCCGTCCAGGCCCATCAGCCGGGCGGTGACGGCGAAGGGCACCGGTCGGGTGAAGGCGGTGACCAGGTCGGCGGGCGGCCCGGCGGCGAGCAGCGCGTCCACCGACTGCTGGACGGCGGCCGCGACCCAGGGCTGCCAGCTCGCGATGGCGCGCGGGGTGAACGCCCGCTGGACGGTGGCGCGCAGGCGGCGGTGGGCGTCGCCGTCCTGGTTGAACAGCGAGGCCGGGTTGGCGGCGACGTCGGCGGTGCTGCCCGCGGTGCCGACCTCGTGCAGGTCGCTCCGGGTGAGGCGGGGGTCGCCGAGGACCTGCCGGACGTCGTGGTAGCGGGTGACGAGCCAGGCGGGGGTGCCGTCCGGGAGGGTGGTCGGGTGCGGCGCCTGGGCGGGGGTGAAGGGGAGCCGGTGGAGCGGCGGTGGCGGTGGCGGGGTGTCGGTGCAGGTGCCGGTGTCGGCTGCGGGGGAGGACATGGAACCCTTCGGGGTCGGCGGCGCTGCGGGGCACGGGCATCCAACTGTCATATTTTCTGAGGGAATTGGATCCTTCTGACGGTTTTCCCGTTTCGGCCCGATGCTACGCCCCCGAACCCTCCGTCGGTGGTCTCAACGCCCCCACTCGGGTGCCGGGTCGGTCGGCAGCAGCGGCCGCACCGCGCCCAGCACGGCGCCGATGCAGGCGTCGCGCAGCTCCGCCCGGGTGCAGCTCGGCTCGGTCAGCCAGTCCACGACCAGCACCCGGACGAACACCAGCCAGCTGCGCAGGACTTGGGAGACGGCGAGGCGGCCGTCCTCGTCCGCCAGCGGCAGGACGGCGAGCAGTCGGCCGCGCAGGGCGTCCAGTTCCTCGGTGATGATGGTCTGGACGACCGGGTCCCCGGCCAGCTCGCGGTTGGCGGCCAGCACGGTGTGCCGGTTGGCGACGAAGTGGTCGAGATGGGCGTCCAGGCCCTCGATCAGCTGCTCGACCAGGGTGTCCGCCGGGTCGAACCTGGTCCGGGCCAGCAGGTCGTCCGAGGCCTGCCGGTGGACCGCCGCGAACAGTTCGCGCTTGCCGGCGAAGTGCCGGTAGAGCAGCGCGCGGGAGACCCCGGCCTGCTCGGCGACCTCCTCCATCAGCACGTCCTCGTACGGCCGGGCGGCGAAGGCCCGGGCGCCGACGGCGAGCAGCTGGGCGCGGCGTTCGGCGGGGGAGAGGCGTCGGCGGCGCTCGTGAACGGGCATGCGGCACAGGCTACTTGACACATGTCCAGTAGTGGGCGCTAGCTTGGTGGGAGTGTTGGTTGACACGTGTCAACTGGCATCCGACGGGTGAGGGGCGGTCGGCTCATGGCACAGGCGAAGGCGAAGGCGAAGGCGCAGGCGCAGGCGCAGGCGCAGGCGACGGGGCGGGGAACGGCGCGGGCGACGGCGAAGGCGAAGGCGCTGTGGGTGCTCGCCTGGATCATGGGCGTCTCCAGCGTGCTGATCGGGTGCGAGCACCTGTTCGGCGGGTCGCTGGGCTTCCCCGGGATCCCGGACCCGGGCCCGACGGTCGACAGCTTCGGCCGCTTCATGGGCGCGGTCTTCATCGGGTACGGCGTGGCCTGGATCCGGGCCGCCCGGCAGACGCCGGTGCCCGCACGGGAGGTGCGGTGGCTGACGGCGGTGCTCCTGCTGGGCGGCCTCGGCCGGGTGCTCGGCCTGGCGGTCGACGGGCGGCCGCACTGGTTCCAGCTGGTGCTGATGGGGCTCGAACTCGGGCTCCCGGCGGTGTACTTCTGGCTCGCCGACGCGGACGAGCGGGCCGCCCGGGGCTGAGCCCCGGGGCACCCCAGGGCCGAGCCCCCGGGGCACCCCAGGGCCGAGCCCCCGGGGTGCCCGCCCGTCCGGGGCCCCGCCGGTCCGGGGGTGGTCGGGTCAGACGGCGAAGACCCGCAGGTGCTCGGCGAGGGTGGCCCGGTCGACGCTCGCGCCGGTGAGCGAGACGTACCCGTCCGGCCGGACCAGCACCACGGCCTCGCCGCGCAGGCCGTACGCGCGGGCGGCGTGGCCGTCAGGGTCGCGGACGGCGGCGACCCGCAGGCCGGGGAGGTCCTGGGGCACGGACGGGCCGGACCGGCCGTCCGGGGCCGGGTGGTCGCCGAAGGCCAGCAGGGTGAAGTGCGGGCCGCGGAACAGGTCGAACAGCCGGACCGGCGTGCCGTCCGCCGTGGTGCAGGGCGCGTCCGGGGCGCGGTCGCCCGCCCGGATGCCGGTGGTGTCGTCCAGGTCCCGGCCGAGCGGGCCGCCGCGGTAGTCGATCGAGAGCCCGGTCAGGTCGGTGCCCCGGACGGCCAGGGTGCGGAACTGTTCGGTCAGCACGGTGGCGCCGTCGCCCCGGAACACCGCCTTGTGGTGGGCGGAGGTGGCGGCGAGGCTGGCCCGGGCGATCGGCTGGCGCTCCTCCTGGTAGCTGTCGAGCAGCTCGGCGGGTGCGCCGCGCAGCACGGCGGCGAGCTTCCAGGCCAGGTTGTGGGCGTCCTGGATGCCGGTGTTCATGCCCTGGCCGCCCGCCGCGGACTGGCAGTGGGCGGCGTCCCCGGCGAGCAGCACCCGGCCGTCGCGGTAGCGCTCGACCAGCCGGACGGTGGGGCGCCAGACGGTGGACCAGACCGGTTCGTGCATCCGGACCCCGGGCAGCCCGGCCCGTTCGGCGAAGAGCCGGCGGAAGGTCTCCAGGGTGGGCGCGGGCAGTTCGCCGTGCTCGTCCGGTTCGACGGCGGCGTGCACCGCCCACTTGCCGTCCTGCCGCATCGGGACGATCGCCATGGCGCCGCCGCCGAACTTCGGGTGGTTCCAGAGGTGCATGTGGTCGGGGTCCAGGCCGTCCAGGTCCATCGAGGCCATGATGAAGCGCTCCTCCTCCCAGGTCTCGCCGAGGAAGGGGATGCCGGCCAGCTTGCGGACGGTGCTGCGGCCGCCGTCGCAGCCGATCAGGTAGCGGGCGCGCAGCCGCGCCGTCCGGTCGCCCTGCCGGACGGTGGCGAGCACTCCGCCGGTGTCCCGGGCGCCGGCGATGTCCCGGGCGCCGGCGATGTCCTGGATGCCGACGGTGTCCGGGGCGCCGTCAGCGTTCTGGGTGCAGTCGGTCAGTTCGCTGCCGGTCTCGACCTTGACGCCGTACTCGGCGAGCCGGTCGCGCAGGACGGCCTCGGTCTGGTGCTGGGCGATCATCAGCATGCCGGTGTACGGGCGGTCGGGGGCCGGCGGCCGGGTGGCCCCGCGGTCGAACTCCTGGACCAGCCGGGTGCCCTCGTAGGTGCGGACCCCGAGGTCGAGCACGCCCCGGTCGAGGATCCGCTCGACCACGCCGAGGTCGTCGAACACCTCCAGGGTGCGCGGGTTGACGCCCTTGCCGCGGACGCCGGCGGTGCGGAACGCGTCGTCCCGCTCGATGATCCGGCAGTCGACGCCGGCCCGGGCCAGCCCGATGGCCAGCGTGAGCCCGACCGGGCCGGCGCCGACGATCAGGACGTCGGTGGTGGGTGTGAAGTCGTGCTGGAGTGCAGCGCGCATGGTGGACGCCCCCTGTCCAATCGGCCATAAGATACGGCGCGTTTCCTGTCTTCGACTGTAGGCTGCCCTTCATAAGAAACGCAACGTGTCTACGAGGGTCGGGTGCGGAAACCGGTGGCGAGTGGCAGAACGGGCGCCCCGCGGCGGCGCGGGGACGAACTGGAACGGGCGATCCTGGACGCCGTCTGGGAGGAACTGGCCGAGCACGGTTACGACCGGCTCACCATGGACGGCGTCGCCGCCCGTGCCCGCACCAGCAAGCCGGTGCTCTACCGCCGTTGGCCGAACCGGGTGGAACTGGTGGTCGCCGCCCTCGGCCGCAACGCCCCCGACTACCAGGAACCCCCGGACACCGGTGACCTGCGCACCGACCTGGCCGTCCTCCTGGGCAGCCTGCTGCACCGCTTCGACGACCTGCCGACCGACGCCGTCCACGGCTTCCTGGTCGACCTGATGCGCGTCCCCGAACTGCGCGCCGTCTTCCACCGGGGCCTCACCGCGCCGGGGCCGGTGGACGCGCTGGCCGCGATCATGCACCGGGCCGCCGGTCGGGGCGAGGTCGACCCGGCCCGGCTCACCCCACGGGTCGTCTCGCTGCCGCTGGACCTGCTGCGCGATGCCTTCCTGATGGGCGGTTCGGTGCCGACCGACCAGGTGGTCGCCGAGGTGCTGGACGAGATCGTGCTGCCGCTGCTCAGGGCGCCGGCCGGAGGGTAGGGCCGTCGGGCGGCGGACGCCCTCGGATGCCCGCCCTCGGATACCCCATACCCCTATCCCGTCATGACGAACGCCCTCCGGCGGCGATGTGCCGCCGGAGGGCGTCGGTGCGTGCGGGGCCGGTCCGGGTCCGGGGTCGGGTCAGGAGCGGACCAGGCGGGCGATGGCCTGGTTGGCCTCGCGGATCTTGGCGTTCGCCTCCTGGCCGCCCTCGGCGATGGCGTCGCGGACGCAGCATTCGATGTGCTCGTCCAGGAGTTGCAGGGCGAAGGACTGGAGGGCGCGGCTGGCGGCGGATACCTGGGTGAGGACGTCGATGCAGTAGGTGTCCTGCTCGACCATGCGCTGCAGGCCGCGGATCTGGCCCTCGATGCGGCGGAGCCGCTTGAGGAAGTCGTCCTTGTGGGGGCTGTAGCTGGCCATGGCCGTCTCCGGTTCCCGTGCGGTGAGGAGTTCCCTCACTCTACCGGGGCGGGGTGGGAGGGGAGTCGGCCCGGACGGACGTGCGGCCGCCGCCGCCCGGGCCGACGGGGCGTCAGGAGCCGAGCCGGCCGACCAGGTCGTAGCCGGCCTCGTCGATGGCGGCGGCGAGCTCGGTGTCGGCCAGCGGGGCCGTGCTGTCGACGGTGACCCGGCCGGTGGCGAGGTCGACCGCGACCTCGGTGACGCCGGTGACCTTCTTCAACTCGGCGGTCACCGAGCTGACGCAGTGACCGCAGGTCATGCCCGCCACCTGGAGGACGGTGCGCTCGGCGGCGGTGGCGGCGGGGGCTGCGGCGGCGCCGGTGCCGCACGAGCCGCAGCAGGAGCCCTCGGTGGCGGACGGCTCGACGGTGACGGTGGTCTCGCTCATGGTGTGCTCCTGTCGTCAGTGCGCGCGATGCCTTCCGGAGTGTCCCGGGCGGCTGCTTCGCCGGAGAACATACCATACCCCCCTAGGGTAATGGGAGGGGTGTTGGAGGCAGGCCTCGGGGAATCGGGGACGGGCCCCTACAGTGGACGGCGGGGACACACGGGAGACGTACGGAGCGGGGGCCGCGCCATGTCATGGATCTTCGGGAGGAACCAGCCGCCGAAGCGGGCACCGGGCGTGGCCGACCCGGGGCGGTGGCGGGTGTCGGCGTGCCGTGGTTCCTGAATACCCCGTATGGGTATACGGTCGCCGACAGGCCCCCAGGACGCGGGACCGAGGAAGGCGGACCACCACGATGCACGCGATCCTGCACGCGCTCTCCATCGCCGGGGCGATGACCTGGGAGATCACCTGGGCCCTGGTCCTCGGCTTCCTGCTCTCCGCCGTGGTGCAGGCCGTGGTCCACAAGTCCACCGTGGTGCGGCTGCTCGGGGACGACCGCCCGCGCACCCTCGCCGTCGCCTCGGCGCTGGGGGCGGCGTCCTCGTCCTGCTCCTACGCGGCGGTCGCGTTGGCGCGCTCGCTGTTCCGCAAGGGCGCGGACTTCACGGCGGCGATGGCCTTCGAGATCGCCTCGACCAACCTGGTGGTCGAACTCGGCGTGATCCTGGCCCTGTTGCTGGGCTGGCAGTTCACGGCGGCCGAGTTCGTCGGCGGGCCGGTGATGATCCTGCTGCTCGCCCTGCTGTTCCGGCTCCTCCTGCGCGACCGGCTGCTCCAGGAGGCCCGCGAACAGGCGGAGTACGGGCGGGCGGGTGCGATGGAGGGCCACGCCGCGATGGACATGTCCGTCGCGGGGGAGGGCTCCTTCGCCCGGCGGCTGTTCTCCGGGCAGGGCCTCACGTCGGTGTCGCACGTGTTCGTGATGGAGTGGGCCGCGATCCTCCGGGACCTGGTGGTCGGGCTGCTGATCGCCGGCGCGATCGCGGCGTGGGTCCCGGACTCGTTCTGGCAGGCCTTCTTCTTCGCCGACCACCCGCTGGCCGGGAAGCTGTGGGGCCCGCTGGTCGGACCGCTGGTGGCGATCGCGTCCTTCGTCTGCTCGATCGGCAACGTGCCGCTGGCGGTGGTGCTGTGGAAGGGCGGGATCAGCTTCGGCGGGGTGGTCGCGTTCATCTTCGCGGACCTGCTGATCCTGCCGATCCTGAACATCTACCGGAAGTACTACGGCGCGCGGACGGCGCTCTTCCTGCTCGGGACGTTCTACGCGGCGATGGTCGCGGCCGGGTACGTGGTGGAGCTCCTGTTCGGCGGACTGGGGCTGGTGCCGGACCAGCGGGACGCGGAGATCCCGATGTCGGGCGTGGAGTGGAACTACACCACCTGGCTCAACATCGCCTTCCTGCTGGTGGCGGCGGCGCTGCTCGTCCGCTTCCTCCGCACCGGCGGCCGCGCGATGCTGCGGATGATGGGCGGGGCGCCGGAGGCGGAGGGACCGATGGGGCACGAGCAGCACCGAGGCCACCACTGAGGCGGGCGGCGCGGGTTCAGACGGGCGGCAGGAGGTCGCTGTCGCTGACGGTGTACGTGAGCGGGGGGTAGGTGAAGTCCGTCTCCTGGTTCTCGCGGCGGCGCAGTCGGTAGAACTCCTGCCGCTGCTCCTCGTCGGCCGAGGTGAGGCGGGTGCCCTGGGGGAGGTACGGGTGCCCGTCGTCGCGGAACCGGAGGACGGTCCGGGAGGTGCGGAAGGTCAGGCCCAGCCAGACGTTGTCCGTCGCGGGGACGGGCTTGTCCAGGACGATCCGGTGCCGGAGGCGGCGGTTCGACTCGACGGAGAACACGATGACGCTGTTGTGGGTGAGGGGGAGCTCGAACCGTTCGCCCCCGACCGGCTCCTTCGACTCGACGATCAGCTTCCTCGGCGGGCCCGCATCGGGGTCCCGGTAGCAGGAGAAGACGGCTATGAACGAGCCCTCGGCCAGGTCGAGGGCCTGGTCGGAATGGGCGCCCATGGTCGTGTAGGCGTTCGTGCAGCTCTCGAAGAGGGCGTTGTCGAAGGCGAGCGGGAGCCCGGCGCGCTCCTGGATCCGCTGTGCCAGCCGTTCGTGGACCGGGCGGAAGTGCTGGGCCGGGTGGGCGTACCGGGTGGTGGTGCGGACGAGGGGCACGCCGCCCGTCCCGTCGGGCCTGGTGAGCGTGGTGCCCCGGCGGCCCTTCCCCAGCTCCTCCAGGAGGGCAGAGCCGGACAGTTCGGAGAACAGTCCGGGCTCGGTGGGCAGGGTGTGGGAACGGACCTGGTCCGAGATGCTAGGCACGAGGGGCACGGTAGTCCCCCGCGTTCATGCTGAAACGGAACCGGTCGCCGTAGTCGACGGCGTCCGAGCTCCGGTTCTCCTCGGCGTACAGCCTGCGCAGCTCGTCCATCCCGGTCTGGGTCGGCGGCTCCAACTCCACCAGTTCCCCGGCGGACTTGAGGAGGGTCCGGCCGTCCCGGTGGACGGCCTCGGTCTTCGAGCAGCGCGCCACGTACCCCAGGCGGGTCGGGAGCAGCTCGGCGTCCAGGGCCGAGGGCCGGATCTCGTGGGTGTAGAGGCGGTTGGTGGACAGCGGCACGAAGAGGACGGACCCGGGCGAGAGGGTCAGCTCGAACTGGGCGGGGAGTGACTCCCCGTGGGTGTCCCGGGCGGAGTCCTTGAGACGGAAGCGGAGGCTGGTCAGGCCGCTGGTGCGCCCGGTTCCGTGGTCGAAAGGGTTGTCGGCGAGGGGCTGGAGCTTGTCGAGGCCGTCGTAGAAGGTGCAGAAGGCCATGATGCCGTCGGCGGGCATGTCCTTGGTCTTGTCGGCGTGGGACGAGATCCTGGCCTTGGACTGCTTGCGCTCGGGCGTGGCCTGGGTGTTGTGGTAGGTCTGCGCGAGGACGTGGTTCAGCGGCGCGTGGCCGCGGAAGACGGTGGCGGCCTCGCGGTTCAGGGCGTCGACGATGTCGGCGTCCGTGGGGCCGAAGTTCTCCGTCGGGCCGGACAGGTTGGTGGAGCAGCGGAGCAGCCGGAAGTGCAGGTCGTCACCGGTGCGGGTGACGGGGGTGAGGTAGATCCCGCTGCGGTGGGCCGAACCGGGCTTGTCGGACTCGGTCAGGGACTGGAAGGTGTGCTCGGCGCGGATCCGGTGGAAGTGGTCGGCCCCGGGGTCGAAGAAGCGGGGGTAGTAGACCCCGGCGCCGTGCACCCGGACGGGCACCCGGCCGAGGCCGACGACGGGCCAGGGGGCGTCGGCGTGGTTGGCGGAGAGCTCCCGGACGACGAACACGCGGGCGGCCGGGTCGAGTCGGCGGGCGTCGAGCGTGGAGACGTCGCCACAGAGGTAGACGGTCTTGCCGGCGAGGTCGGTGGAGGCGAGGTCTTCGGGCGGGACGGTGGCCCCGAAGAAGTCGAGGCGCGGGTCCGCCGTCGGCGCCACCAGGACGTTGTGCGCGTCCTCGATGCGTGCTTCGGTGCGGTCTGTCGTGTCCATCGATTGCTACCTGCCGTTCGCTGCCCTCGGAGTTGCGCGAGAAGTCGGGCGGCCGACTTCTCGCGCAGGCATGTTCAGGTGGTGGGGAGTTCGCCGGCCTCGACGGCCGAGACGAAGGACACCCATGCCTCGGAGGGGAGGACGAGCGCGGGGCCGCCGGGGTTCTTGGCATCGCGGACCGGATATCACGGACCGGGATATCGCGGACCGGGATATCGCGGACCGCGATGATGCCGGCGAACCCGTCGGGCGGTGCGTCAGGTACCGGCAGGATGATGCGGGCGCTCGGGGCCGCCCACACCGGGATACGGTTCCGGGCGGCCACCCCGGGCAGCGCCGAGACCCTCCTCACGGTCCTTCGGCAAGCCGCCCGCCATCCGTCGGGATGAACGGAGGCGGGGGGGGGGGGGGGGGGGGGGGGGGGGAGGGGATGGGGGGGGGGGGGGGGGGGGGGGAAGGAGGGAGGGGGGGGGGGGGGGAGAGGAGGAGGGGGAGGGAGGAGGGGAAGAGAGACGGCGGGGAGGGGTAGGGAGAAGAGGGCGA
>NZ_JBVIWC010000021.1:21183-62876 GCF_055594965.1 Kitasatospora sp. NPDC040550
CAGGCCGCCGACCCGGGCGCCGTGCCCTCGGCCCCCCCCCCCACCCCCCCCCCCCCCCCCTTCGCACACACCCCCCCCCCCCCCCCCCCCCCCCCCCCCCCCCCCCCCCCCCCCTCCGGTACGGGCCGAGGGTCAGAACCGTCCCTGGTTCAGGGCGTTCTGCAGGGCCGAGATGGTGGCCGGCCCGAACTGGCCGTCGACGGTGAGGCCGGCACCGCTGGCGTTGAGGAAGGTCTGCAGCGCCTTGTAGGTGGCGGGGCCGGGGTCGCCGTCCTCGACGAGTCCGGCGTTGCCCCACACGTTGAGGTGGTGCTGCAGCGACCGCTTGGAGTCGGGCCCCCACTGGCCGTCCGGGGTGGATCCGCACACCCGCTGGACGGCCATGATGGTCAGGGTGCCGAACTGGCCGTCGACGGTGAGGCCGGCGCCGTCGTCGATGTAGGCGAAGTACGCGGACTCGGTGGCCGGGCCCCACTGGCCGTCGGCGCTGGTGCCGACCTTGCCCTGCAGCCAGCGCACGCCGGCGGCGGTCTTCGGCCCCCAGGCGCCGTCGACGTCCAGTGCCGGGCTGTAGCCCAGGTCGTTGACCGCCTGCTGCTGGCGCGCTATCGACCGCACGGACGTCATGGGGCCGCCGGACGACGAGCCGCCGCCGAAGGCCTTGAACGCCGACTCGGTGCCGGGCCCCCACAGGCCGTCGGCCGTGACGCCGACCTTGCCCTGGAGCCAGCGCACACCGGCGGCGGTCTTCGGCCCCCAGGCGCCGTCGACGTCCAGCGCCGGGCTGTAGCCCAGGCTGTTGACCGCCTGCTGCTGGGCGGAGACCGACCGCACCTGGGTCATGCCGCCGCCGCTCGCGCCGCTGGAGTCGGAGGGCGGCGGGGTGTAGTCCGAGCCGGCCCAGTCGATCGGGCGGACCTGCGCCGGCATGCCGTTCTGGACCCAGGCGCGCAGCTGCGCCCCCGGGCAGTCGGTGGAGTTGCCGGGCAGCATGCCGTGATACGTCTTGGTGAGGACGTGGCCGGCCATGTCGCAGGCCTTCTCGTACATCGACCGGATCGCGGACAGCGCGATGTCGGTGGCGTCCCCGCTCTCCCCGATGAAGCAGACGCCGATGTGGGTGGTGTTGGCCCCGTAGGCGTGCGCGCCCTGGAGGTACCAGCCGCGGCCCTCGAAGATCCGGCCGCTGGTGTCGACCAGGAAGTTGTAGCCGATGTCGGACCACCCGTTGGAGTCCATGTGGTAGTTCTGGATCGACCGCAGCGTCTGCGTGGTCGGCCCGTCCGAGTAGTGCACGGTGAAGCCGGTGCGGGCGCCGATGGCCACCGGCGTGATGTCCTTCGCCGGGCGGGCACCCCACTGGGCGCGGGTGTAGATGTGCAGCGTGTCGGAGTCGGGGCCGCCGCCGGTGCCCGAGCCCCGCTGGATGAAGGAGCCGTCCTTGACGTACGGGTAGAGCTTCCCGGGGCAGTCCGTGTGGGTCACCGTGCGGACGTCCGTGTGCCCGAGGATCCGGAGGCCCGCGTCCTTCTCGTTCTGCAGGTAACCGCAGAGCGCCCTGATGCCCGCGACCATCTCCGGGGTCACGTCGTCGTCGGCGCCCATCAGGCCCATCACGGCGTAGTAGTTGGCGTTGGCCCCGGGCGACTCGGTGCCGTTCGCGCCGGACCGCTGGCCGACTCCCCGCCCTTCGTAGATGGCACCGTGCTTGCAGACCAGGAAGTTGTACGGGATGTCGTCGTACTCGGGCTCCCCGAAGCCGGTCCACTCCCTGACGTCCTGGCCGAGGTCGTGGTGCATCGACTCGTCCTGGATCTTCCTGACCAGTGCGGCGCACTGGCTGTGGGGATCGACGGACTTGTGCCCGCCGCCCTCGTGGTGGATGACGATGCCGCCGAGCCACGGGGAGAAGGGATCGGTGTCGGGCTTCTTGGGCGGCTGGGCGCCCCATTCACTGCGCGAGATGATGGTGACCATCTGGTTCTCCGGAAGTCGTGCTGAGCTTGCTGACGGACGGGTGGGGTCGGGCGGGTCGGGCGTCGGGCGCGCTACGCGGCTCCGATGACGCCCCCGTCCGTCCGCCGGATCACGAGCACGGCCGAGCGCGGCCGACCGGCGGGGTCGTGGTCGGGCCAGTTGCTGACCGCGCGGGGATCGTCCTGGGTGGGCGTGCCCCAGGCGAGGGTGTGCTCGCCGGGGTGCTGGACGTTGACGAACATGGTGCGGCGGTCGGGCGTGGTGACGACGCCGGTGATCTCGGCACCGCGCGGGCCGGTCAGGAAGCGGCGGATCTCGCCGGTGGCCGGGTCGGCGGCCAGCAGCGCGTTGTTGCCCAGGTGTTCGTGGCCGGTCTCGGCCCGGTTCTGGTCGTAGGCCGGGATGCCGGTCCCGATCCACAGCCGGCCGTCGGCGTCGGACCACAGGTTCTTCGGCGAGGCGAACATGCCGGCGGCGTCCAGGTGGACCTGGCTGTCGTGGGCCGGGTCGCCGGCGAGCACGAAGACGTCCCAGTGGAAGCCGGTCGCCCGGCCCTCGCCCTGGTCGGCGTGGTCGTCCTCCCGCCAGCGGACGATGTGGCCGTACGGGTTGTCGGCGCGGGGGCTGACCTTGGCCCGGTGGGAGTTCGGGCCGGCGGTGCAGTGGCCGAGGCCCGGGCTGTGCGCGAGCGCGCAGAAGGCCGTCCCGTCGGGGCGGACCGAGGTCTGCTGGGGCCGGTCCAGCGGGGTGGCCCCGAGCGAGTCCGCCGCCTGCCGGGCCCGCAGCAGCACGTCGGCCTGGTCGGCCCAGCCGTTGGCGACGGTCAGCGGGCCCTGGCCGTGGGTCAGCGGCAGCCAGCGGCCGGTGCCGTCGTCCTCGAACCGGGCGACGTACAGGGTGCCGTGGTCCAGCGGGCTGCGGCCCTGGGAGCGCAGCCGCCACCAGCTGTCCGAACCGACGAACTTGTAGAGGTAGCCGCCGTTCTCGTCGTCGCCGCTGTAGACGACGACCCGGCCGGCGGACTCGGTCACGCTCGCCCCGACGTGCTGGAAGCGGCCCAGCGCGGTGCGCTTCACGGGCGGCGCCTGCGGGTTGCCCGGGTCGATCTCCACCACCCAGCCGTACCGGTTGGCCTCGTTGCCGTTCGCCGCGAGGTCGAAGCGTGCGTCGGCGCGGTGCCAGCCGTAGCCGTCGCCGCGGGCGCTGATGCCGGCCCGCTTCTGGGCGCGGGTCGGCCGCCAGGTCTTGTCGTCGGTGCCGAAGTAGCCGGCGGTGTCGCGCTCGCCGGCCAGGAACGTCCCCCACGGGGTCACCCCGTGCGCGCCGGTGCCGAGCGTGCCCGTGGCGGGCGTGCCCGTGCGCAGGGCCGGGTGGTCGGCGTCCACCGGTCCGGAGAAGGCGACGGGCGTGGCACCGGTGACGCGCACGTTGCGCGGCGAGTCGACGAGCTGCCAGGTGCCGCCGGTACGGCGCACCTCCAGCACGCTGACGCCGTGCGCGGCGAGCGCCTTGGCGACCTGCTCCTTGCTCACCCGTCCGTTCGTGGCCGCCGGGCCGGTGCGGCCGTACAGCAGGGCGGCGTCGGTGGACTCGTGGGTGAGCACCAGGGTGCCGTGGGAGTCGTCGGTGCCCGGGAAGAAGCTCAGCCCGGCGTGGTGGGAACCGACCTGCTCGGCCTGCTCCGCCGCGGTGTTGCCGCCGTCGGCACGCCACTTCGGGCCGCTCTCGCGCACGGCCTGCCCCCACGGTGCGAGCACCTGCACGGAGTACCCGGCGGGCACGGCGACGGCGTCGGCACTGCTCGCCGGTACGGCGGTGAAGCTGAGCGGGTGCGCCGCGGCACCGGCCGCGCCCGGCTGCCCGGCGGAGGCGGCGGAGGCGGGGGACGCGGACAGGCCGAGGAACGCGGCGAGGGCGATGGTGCCGCCGGTCAGGGCCTGACGGCGCGACAGGCCGGCGGCCACCACGTCGTCGGACGTGCGTCGGGGTGCTGCCTCCGGTTGCGGAGTGTCGTGATCTGGCATGGTCGCCACCCAAGGGAAGTCGGCCCGCCGGAGCGGGGTGCAGAGCTGAGGAGGGCCGGCCCCGTGCGCCGCCTCGCGGCGGTCAGGAGGTGCGCGGCGACGGCCGGCCGCGCCGGAACGCAGGATCGCCGGCGGGATTCGCGGACCTGAACCTAGATCGATTCCGGCCCCGCAGTCATCCTCGGCCCGTCCCCAATGCGCCGTCCCCCGTCCCCGAGACACCTTGGGACGGCAGGGACGGGAACCGGCTCCGAGCCGACGGGCATCGTGGAACCGGAATCCGGGGATCTGCGTTCCCGGAAGGACAGAAGAGCACGTGGAGGCGGTATGCGGTCAGCGCGGGAGCGGCGGAGCGGCTGGGTAGGGGTGGCGGCCGCCCTGGTCCTGGCCACGGGCGGCACGCTGTTCGGGAACAGCCGCATCCTCGCGGCCTGGCGGTCCTGCCTGGGCGAGGACCACGAGCCGAACCCGAACCTGGGGACGGCCACGGTGTCCTGGTGGGCCGTCATGCTCGTCGCGCTCCTGGCGCTCGGCGCACTGCTGGGCCGAGGACCGCGGAGCCGCCGGTACCGCCTGCCCGCCATGCTCGTCGTCGCCGCCGTGCTGACCTGGCTCTACGTCACCGGGATGGGAACCCCCGCACCGCTGCGGCCCGGGCAGCCGCCGGAGTCCGTCTGCGGGATCCTGCCGCCCTTCCCCTTCACGGGCTGAGCACCCCGGGGGCCGCGTACCGGCCCCGGCCGTGGTCGCTGCCCGGCGGTGGGGTCGCTGCCCGGCGGTGGGTCGCCGCCGCCCGGCTCGACGGGCCGTACGCGAGAACGCCCGGCCGGGAGACTCCGGCCGAGCGTTCCGTCGGTCCCCTGCACGACGGGTCGTCAGCAGGTCGTCGTGTTCCACGGGGTGGCGTAGTGGTTCAGCTTGGACCAGGTCAGCGGGCCCACGATGCCGTCGGGGTCGAGACCGGTGCAGGACTGGAACTTCCGCACCGCGGCGAGGGTGTTCTTGCCGAACTGCCCGTCGATGTCCAGGTTGAAGGGGGTGGGATAGAGGTAGGAGGCGGCGTTCAGTTCGCACTGCATGGCCTTGACCTCGTTACCGGAGTCGCCGTAGCTCAGCTCCGGCTCGCTCCAGCTGTAAGAGCCGCAGTCCGAGGTCCCAGCAGCCGAGGCGCTGCCGGCGGTGGCCACCCCGAAACCGGCGGCCAGGAGGGTGGCGACCGCAACGGCCGCGAGCTTGTTGCGCATGGTTCTTCCTTCGGTACGGGTGATGGGCGGACCTGGTCGGGCCGGATCAGCAGAGGTAGTTCGCCGCGGTGTCGATGTCGCTCTGGTAGTCCAGCTTGGACCAGGTCAACGGGCCGACGATGCCGTCGGGGTCGAGACGGGCGCACCCCTGGAACTTCTTCACGACGGCGAGGGTGTTCTTGCCGAAGATCCCGTCCACCTGGAGACCGGCGCCGCGCACGCTGTAGTTGAGCTCGCACTGCAGCGCCTTGATCTCCGGGCCGCTGTCGCCGAGGCTCACCTCCGCCTCGTTGTCGCTGCTGTAGCCGTAGGACGAGCACACGGCGGGGGTGCTGGCGGATGCGGTGGTGGCGGTGCCGATGCCGAGGCCGGTCAGCAGCACGGCTCCGGCGGCGATGGCGACGAGCTTGGTACGCATGGTGGTTCTCCTTGCAAAAGGTCAAGTCGAGGGTCGGGGGCGGACGGTGAGGTCCCCGCCGGCACGGCTGGGCGAACGGCCCCGGGTGGGTGGTGTCGGGGGTCGCGCGGGTGGCGGCTGCCGTCACCCGCGCGGTGTCCGGGCGGTCAGGCCGTGACGTGGTACCAGTAGCCGCCGGTGCGCAGGCCGACGTAGTGCACGTCGGTGCCCGTCTCCTTGGCCTCGTACATCATGTCCGCTCCGGTGGCCGGGTCGGTGCCGGCGTAGAGCACCACGTGATGGGTGTTGTGGGCGTCGGTGCCGAAGTACTCGACGTCGCCCGGCTGCCGCTGGGCCTCGGTGATCGGGGTGAGGTGCTTGTCCAGGGTCTGCTCGGTGGTGTCGCCGCCGTTGGCGAGGTCGATGCCGGCGCCGAACCAGAAGGCGGCCCGGACCAGGCCCGAGCAGTCCAGGCCGGCCGTGGTGTTGGCCGGGCAGGGCTGGATCGAGCCGGTGTAGCCGTCGCAGGTGCCGAGCGACGGGCCGGGGCCCTCGCCGCGCAGCGAGTGGCCGCCGCCCCACACGTACGGGACGCCCAGGTAGGACTTGGCCGCGTCCAGGACCTTGGTGGAGTCGATCGGGCCGCTGGGCAGCGGGGCGGGGGTGCCGGTGTAGAGGGCGTCCTTGAGGCCGGTGCCGACGATCCCGTCGATGGCCAGGCCCTGTGCGGCCTGGAAGTTGCGCACCGCGGTGTCGGTGGCCGGCCCGAACTGCCCGTCCACGACGAGGCGGCCGGCGTTGAAGGTGTTCAGCATCGTCTGCAGGGTCGAGACGCACTGCCCGCTCGCCCCGGTCCGGAGGTCCCCGCACTGGGTGCGCAGGTCGACGGTGCCGGAGACGGCGGTGGCCGCCGTGTCGAGCGCCGACTTGGTGGCCGGGCCGACGATGCCGTCCGCGGTGAGGCTGTGCGCGCCCTGGAAGGTGCGCACGGCGGCGTCGGTGGCGGGCCCGAACTGGCCGTCCACGGTGAGGTGGGCGCCCGTCAGGTTGAGCTCCGCCTGGAGCTGGGTGACGCAGCCGTCGGCCTCGCCCTGCTGGAGGTTGGCCGGACAGGCCGGGGAGGTGATCGGGATCGGGGCCGGCGCGGTCGCGGCGGAGGCGGTGTAGGCGCCGAAGCCGGTCAGCGCGGCCGCGAGGGCCAGGCCCAGCGACAACCGGCGCCGGGTGGGGAGGGGGGTCTTCACAGCAGGTCTCCGGATCCGTGGTGGTGCGTCAAGAAGGGTGGGGGTGCTCCGCGCCCCTGACGCCCGATCGTCTCGACGGGCGGGTGCTACCCGAACAGCCCCGAGTCGCTGGGCACGTAGGCGAAGCAGGAGCCGTACCTCCCGCCGTACTTCTGGTCACCGCGGTAGAGGATGTTGTCGCCGGTGAAGGGGCCGACGATGCCGTCCGGCTGCACGTGGACGAAGCCCTGGAACCACACGACCTGGTCCTTGGTCTGCGGGCCCCAGATGCTGTCCTCGTCGATGGTCGCCCGGTTGTTGTTCTGGGCGACTTCGTTGATCAGGTGCTGGACGCACCACACCGCCTGGCTGTTGTTGGCGTAGCCGTCGCCGATGTACGGCGCGCTCTGGCTCGCCCCGGCGGTGCCGGACAGGCCCAGCAGCGCGGTTCCGGCCACGGCCACGGCCAGCACGGCGCGGCCGAAGGACTTCGCGGTCATGTGTCGCTCCTCGCGGTACGGGTGCTCAGGGGCCGTAGGTGGTGGGGATGTACTGCCAGCAGTAGGCGTCGTAGCTGCCGACGTAGTACGGGTCGCCGTCACTGATGATCGCGTTCCCGGTGAGCTGGCCCACGTAGCCGTCGGGCAGGAGCGACCGGCCGCCGAGGATGGTGTGGGACTGCAGCCACTGGACGGCGGACTTGGTCTGCGAGCCCCAGAGGCCGTCCTCCGCCAGCGGCGCGGGGCGGTCGCTCAGCGTGGTCTTGTTGATGAAGTAGTTGAGGTTGTGCTGGACGCACCACACGGCGTGGGTGTTGTTGGCGTAGCCGTCGCCGAGGGTCGGGGCGCTGGGGCTGGCACTGGCGGGTCCGGCCAGGGTGAGTAGGGCGGCACCGGCCAGGGCCAGTGCCGCCGCAGCGCGGCCGAAGGTCTTCCTGATCATGTGTCTCTCCTGGTGGGACGGTGATCGGGGGCGTTGTGCCGCCGGGACGTACGGCTCCCGGTGGTACGGGACGTGAGGCCCGATCGGGCTTCGCCGCGTCGGGCTCCGCAATGCGGGACCCGGTTCGGGCGACAGCCGGGAGGTGCCGCCGGTACGCGTCGGCCGGGTGGGCGCCGTTGGGCACGTGGCCGCCCTGGTGCGGCGGGGGCGCTGCCGTACTCTGCCGGACTCCGTGGTCCGTCCGGTAGGTCTTCCGACGTCCCATCAGTCCCAGGGACGTGTCCCACGGTGCGGACCCGCTCCATGGGACACGTTTCCCTCCGAGGGCGAGCGCGAGGGCGAGCGCGAGGTGGGGCGCGACGTGGGGCGCGAGGTGGGGCGCGGGCCAGGGTTCCGAGGAGACGCGGAGGTGGGGGGGGGGGGGGGGGGGGGGGGGGGGGGGAGAGGGGGAGTTGGAGGTCCCGCTGGGGGTGCGCCCCCCCCCCACCTCCGGACGCGGGCTGTTCAGTGCTGGTGGCCGGCGGTCGGCTCCGTAGTGCTGCCGCTCGTGCTGCTGTCCGCGGCGACGGTGAAGGCGGCGGTGCGCACGGTGCCCTGGTGCTGGAAGTCCAGGAAGAGCAGGTAGCTGCCGCTGCTCGGGGCGGTGGTGGTGAAGCCGATGCCGGGGCCCGGGGTGGTGGTGTCCGGGTGGACATGGAGGTAGGCGAGGTCGCCGGCGCGCAGGGCGACCAGGTGGCCGTAGGCGCCGAGGTAGGGCTGGAGGTCGGTGACCGGGGCGCCGTCCTTGCTGATGTTCAGGGTGAGGTGGCTGCTGCGGCCGGGGGTGAGGTCGCCGCCGAGGGTGACGGTGTAGCCGTCGACGGTGACGGTCCGGCCGGTGTCGGGCAGCGGGGCGGGGCGCAGGTCGCCGGCGGCGTGGAGGTCGGCGCCGAGGGTGAGGCCCTCGCTCGCCCCGGCCGGGGTGAAGTCGGCGAAGACCCGGTACTCGCCGGCGGCGGGGACGGCGGTGGGGGCGCTCCAGGTGCCGTCGGCGGCGCGGGTGGGGTGCAGGTGCTGGAAGGTGGAGAGGTCGCGCGGGGCGACGATCAGGTGGAGTTCCTTCTCGTGCTGCTGCTGGTAGGCGGTGACGGGCTTGCCGTCGGCGCCGAGGATGCGGAAGCGCAGGTCGGTGGGGGAGCCGGCGGTGACGAAGGGGTGGTCGACGCTGAGGGTGTAGCCGCGTTCGGAGATCTGGAGCCCGCCGGGGTGGAGTTCGGCAGCTGCCTCGCCGCCCCCTGAGCCGCCCCCTGGGCCGCCCCCTGAGCCGGGTCCGGCATCGGGTTCGGCGTGTCCGGCGGCGTGTCCGGCGGCGTGTCCGGCGTGGGCGGCGTGTTCGGCGGCGGGCCTGGGCTCGGCGGTGCCGGTGCCGGTCGCGTGGCCGACGCCGAGGGCGAGGCCGAAGGCGGCGGCGAGGCCGGCGGTGAAGGCGGTGATGCGCAGGGCGGTGTTCACGGCGGTCTCCTGGGATGTTCGGGGTGGACGGGGGCGACAGGGCGGACAGGGCGGACGGGGTGGACGGGGCGGACGGGGCGGACGGGGTGGACGGGGTGGACCGGCTGGAGGGGTTCAGGCCCGCATCAGCCGGGCGATGGCCTGGGAGGCCTCGGCGATCTTGGCGTCGGCCTCGGCGCCGCCGCCCGCGATGGCGTCCTGGACGCAGTGGGCGAGGTGGCCGTCGAGGAGGTGCAGGGCCACGGACTGGAGGGCCTTGGTGGCGGCCGAGACCTGGGTCAGGGTGTCGATGCAGTAGGTGTCGGTGTCGACCATCCGCTGGAGGCCGCGGACCTGGCCCTCGATGCGGCGCAGTCTGCGCAGGAGTTGGTCCTTCTCGGTGCTGTAGCCGGCCATGCGGCCCTCCTCTGGGTTCCGGCGGGGAGTGCCACGAGTGAATACCCCATGGGGGTATCAAGTCAAGCGGGTCGCCGCTCCGGAAAAGTACCTGCCGGGGGTATCGACCGCCCCTTGCGGACCGTACCCCCCAGGGGTATAAATGAACCCGGCACCGCCCGATACCCCCCAAGGGTATAAAGGCCCGGCCCGCACACGTACCTCGCCCGTACCTCGAAGCAGCGACAGTCACGAGGAGCAACGATGACCACCCAGGCACCCGCCTCCACGGAGGTGGAACTCTCGATCGGCGGAATGACGTGCGCCTCGTGCGCCGCCCGGATCGAGAAGAAGCTCAACCGGATGGACGGCGTCTCGGCCAGCGTCAACTACGCCACCGAGAAGGCGAAGGTCACCTTCGAGGGCGAGGTCGAGGTGGCCGACCTGATCTCCACCGTCGAGGCCACCGGCTACACCGCCGCGCTGCCCAGGCCCCCGGCCGCCGCCGGCGGCGAGGGCGCCGAGCCGGGCGAGCCCGCCGACGAACTGGCGCCGCTGCGCCAGCGGTTGTTCACCGCCGTCGCCCTGGCCGTGCCGGTGATCGCGATGGCGATGGTGCCGGCCCTGCAGTTCGACAACTGGCAGTGGCTCTCGCTCACCCTCACCGCCCCGGTCGTCACCTACGCCGCCTGGCCGTTCCACCGGGCGGCCTGGACCAACGCCCGGCACGGCGCCGCGACCATGGACACCCTGGTCTCGCTCGGTACGGGCGCCGCGTTCCTGTGGTCGCTGTGGGCGCTGTTCTTCGGCGACGCGGGGATGCCGGGCATGCGGCACGGCTTCGAGTTCACCATCGCCCGCAGCGACGGCGCCTCGAACATCTACCTGGAGGCGGCGGCCGGCGTCACCGCCTTCATCCTGGCCGGGCGCTACTTCGAGGCCCGCTCCAAGCGCACCGCCGGAGCGGCGCTCAAGGCGCTGCTGGAACTGGGCGCCAAGGACGTGACGGTGCTGCGCGGCGGCAACGAGGTGCGGATCCCGATCGCCGAACTCGCGGTGGCGGACCGGTTCGTGGTGCGCCCCGGCGAGAAGATCGCCACCGACGGCACCGTGGTCGAGGGCGCCTCCGCGGTGGACGCCTCGATGCTCACCGGCGAGTCCGTCCCGGTCGAGGTCGGGGTCGGGGACGCCGTCACGGGCGCCACCGTCAACGCGGGCGGCCGGCTGGTGGTCGAGGCCACCAGGGTCGGCGCGGACACCCAGCTCGCCCGGATGGCCAAGCTGGTCGAGGAGGCCCAGAACGGCAAGGCCGCCGCCCAGCGCCTGGCCGACCGGATCTCCGCGGTCTTCGTGCCGATCGTGATCACCCTGGCGGTGGCCACCCTCGGCTACTGGCTGGGGACCGGCGAGGGCTGGACCGCCGCCTTCACCGCCGCCGTGGCCGTGCTGATCATCGCCTGCCCGTGCGCCCTGGGCCTGGCCACCCCGACCGCCCTGCTGGTCGGCACCGGCCGCGGCGCCCAGCTGGGCGTACTGATCAAGGGCCCGGAGGTGCTGGAGTCCACCCGCAAGGTCGACACCATCGTCCTGGACAAGACCGGCACCGTCACCACCGGGCAGATGACCCTGCTCGCCGTGCACACCGCCGAGGGCGTCACCGAGGCCGAGGTGCTCCGCCTGGCGGGCGCCCTGGAGCACGCCTCCGAGCACCCGATCGCCCGGGCGATCGCCACCGCCGCCGCCAAGGCCGGCGAACTGCCCGCCGTCGAGGGCTTCGAGAACGTGCCCGGCCTGGGCGTCCAGGGCGTGGTGGACGGCCACGCGGTGCTGGCCGGCCGGGAGGCGCTGCTCAACGAGTGGTCGCAGTACCTGCCGCAGGCCCTCGCCGAGGCCAAGCGCACGGCCGAGTCGGCCGGCCGCACCGCGATCGCGGTCGGCTGGGACGGCGAGGCCCGGGCCGTCCTGGAGGTGGCGGACGCGGTCAAGCCGACCAGCGCCGAGGCCATCGCCGCACTGCGGGCCCTGGGCCTGACCCCGGTGCTGCTGACCGGCGACAACAGGCTGGTCGCCGAGGCGGTCGCCGCCGAGGTCGGCATCGCACCGGAGCACGTGATCGCCGAGGTCATGCCGCAGGACAAGGTCGACACCGTCAAGCGGCTGCAGGCCGAGGGCCGGGTCGTGGCGATGGTCGGGGACGGCGTCAACGACGCGGCCGCGCTCGCCCAGGCCGACCTCGGCCTGGCGATGGGCACCGGCACCGACGCCGCGATCGAGGCCGGCGACCTCACCCTGGTCCGCGGCGACCTGCTGGCCGCCGCCGACGCCATCCGGCTCAGCCGCCGCACCCTCGGCACCATCAAGAGCAACCTGTTCTGGGCCTTCGGCTACAACGTCGCCGCCCTGCCGCTCGCGGCCGCGGGCCTGCTCAACCCGATGATCGCGGGGGCCGCGATGGCCTTCTCCTCGGTCTTCGTGGTCGGCAACAGCCTCCGGCTGCGCCGCTTCCGCTGAGCTCCCGCCGTCGGCCCGAGGGCCCCGGAACCGCAGCCCGGTTCCGGGGCCCTCGCCCGTCCGGACCGCTCCGCCCGTCCGGACCGCTCCGCCCGTCCGGACCGCTCCGCCCGTCCGGACCGCTCCGCCCGTCCGGACCGCTCCGCCCTTCCGGACGGGCGCTACTCACCGTGATGGCGGGCCCGGGGGCGCCGGGGATCCGGTTCAGCCGTACGTGCCGGTGGTGACCAGTGCTTGGCGGTCGTTTTGCCCGTACTTGGGAGTCCGCTCACCGAAGTCCTACCCGGCCGCGACCGGGCCGAGATGTGACGCTCCGACACTTGTTAGGCAAGCCTTTCCTGCCTTAGGTTCTCGTGCCGTCAGGCCGCCGACCCTCGCATTCCGAGGGCTCCGGCGGCCGTTCCCTGCCCTTCCGGAGGACCCTCACCATGCCCGGTACCGTGCGGCCCCTGGCCGGCCTGTCCCTCGTCGCCGTCTGCGCCCTCGCCCTCACCGCCTGCGGCAGCTCCGGCGGGACGGGAGGCACGGACAGCGCCACCGCGGCGGCAGGCCAGACCATCACCGTCTACAGCGGCCAGCACGAACAGACCGTCAAGGCCCTCACCGAGGACTTCACCAAGCGCACCGGCATCAAGGTCGAACTGCGCTCCGGCGACGAGGCCGAACTCGCCAACCAGATCCTCCAGGAGGGCGACGCCTCCCCGGCCGACGTCTTCTACGCCGAGAACCCGCCCGCGCTCACCGTCCTCGACGACAAGGGCCTGCTCGCCAAGGTCGCCCCCGACACCCTCAAGTCCGTTCCCGCCGCCGACAGTTCCGGCAACGGCGACTGGGTCGGCGTCTCCGCCCGCAGCTCCGCCTTCCTGGCCGGCGCCGGCAAGGGCGCCGACATCGCGCCGCCCGCCTCCGTGCTCGACCTCGCCAAGCCCGAGTGGAAGGGCCGCCTCGGCATCGCCCCGAGCGAGACCGACTTCGCCCCGGTCGTCACCCAGGTCCTCAAGGCCGACGGCGAGGCCGCGACCAAGCAGTGGCTCAAGGGCCTCAAGGACAACGCCAAGGTCTACGACAGCAACGAGACCCTCTCCGCCGCCGTCAACAGCGGCGAGGTCGAGGGCGGCGTCATCGACCACTACTACTTCTACCGGATGCGCGACGAGAAGGGCGCGGCCGCGACCCACGCGACCCTGCACTACTTCCCCAAGGGCGACCCGGGCGCGCTGATCGACGTCTCCGGCGCCGGCGTCCTCCAGCACGGCAAGCACCAGGCCGCCGCCCAGGCCTTCCTCGGCTACCTCGCCTCCGCCCCCGCCCAGACCGTCATCGCCGACTCCGCCAGCTACGAGTACCCGCTGGTCCCCGGCGTCCAGGGCAAGCCCGAACTGCCCGCCCTGGCCGGCCTCGGCACCGTCGCCGACCCGGCCGCGCTCGGCGACGGCAAGCAGGCCCTGGCCCTGCTCCAGGACGCCGGACTGCTCCAGTGACGACCCCCCTGCCCGGGCGGCGGTGGCGGGCCGGCGGCCTGCTCGCCCCCGTCGCCGTCGCCGTCGTCGCGGTGGTCGCCTCGCCGCTCGGCTTCGTCACCGCCCAAGCCGCCCAGGCCGGTTGGGACCGGACCCGGCGGCTGCTCGGCCGCCCGCTGATCGCCACCCTGCTCTGGCACACCCTCGGCCTGGCCGCCGCCGTCACCCTCGCCACCGCCGTCCTCGGCTTCGGCGCTGCCTACCTGGTCGAGCGCACCACCCTGCCCGGCCGCCGGGCCTGGACCGTCGCACTCGCCCTGCCGCTCGCCGTACCGGAGTTCGTCCGCGGCTACTCCTGGGTCTCGCTGTTCCGCTCCGTCCACGGCTACTGGGGCGCCGTCCTGGTGATGACCTGCTCGCTCTACCCCCTGGTGTTCCTGCCGGTCGCGGCCGCGCTGCGGCACGGCGACGCCGCCGCCGAGGAGGTGTCCCGCTCGCTCGGCCGCGGCCGGCTCGCCACCCTGTGGCGGGTCACCCTGCCGCTCACCCGGCCCGCCCTGGCCGGCGGCGTCCTGCTGGTCTCGCTCTACCTGCTCGGCGAGTACGGCGCCTTCGCGATGCTGCGCTACACCACCTTCGCCACCGCCGTGTTCACCCAGTACAAGCTCGGCTTCGACGCGGCCTCCGCCTCGCTGCTCACCCTGGTGCTGGTCGGTCTCGCCCTGCTGCTGGTCGCCCTGGAGGCCTGGGCCGGCCGCCGGGCGCGCACCACCCGGCACGGCGCCCTGGCCCGCCCCGCCGTGCCGGTGCGGCTCGGCGGCTGGACCGCCCCCGCGCTCGGCGCGCTGGCCGCGCTGGTCGGCGTCTCGCTCGGGGTGCCGCTCTACGCGCTGGCGTACTGGCTGATCAAGGGCAGCTCCACCACCCTGCCCTCCGCCTCCGTGCTCGGCGCGACCCTGGCCACCCTCGGGTACGCGCTCGGCGCGGCCGTCGTCGCCACGGCCGCCGCGCTCCCCGTCGCCCTGTACGGCTGGCGGCGCGGCACCCGGCCCGCCCGCACCGTCGAGCGGATCGCCTACCTCACCCGGGCGCTGCCCGGCATCGCCGTCGCCCTCGCGGTGGTCTTCTTCGCCGTCCGCTGGGCCCGGCCCCTGTACCAGCAGCCGCCGATGCTGGTCCTCGGGTACGTCCTGCTGTTCTTCCCGCTGGCCCTCACCGCCGTCCGCGCCGCCCTCGCCCAGGTGCCGCCCGGCGTCGAGGAGGCCGCCCGCTCGCTCGGCACCCGGCCGCTCGCCGTCCTCGGCCGGGTCACCCTGCCGCTGGTGCTGCCCGGCCTCGGCGCCGCCGTCGCCATGGTCGGCCTCACCGCCTCCACCGAACTCACCGCCACCCTGCTGCTGCGCCCCACCGGCACCCAGACCCTGGCCACCCAGTTCTGGGTCTACACCAGCGGCCTCGCCTACGGGGCGGCGGCGCCGTACGCGGCCCTGATGGTGGCGCTGTCCGTCCCCTCCGTCCTGCTGCTCACCCGCCGTAGCCCAGGGAGCCCCCGATGACCGGACTCTCCGTCGTCGACCTGCACGCCGCCCACGGACGCAGCCCCGTCCTGCACGGCATCGACCTGACCGTGCCGGACGGCGCGCTCGCCTGCGTCCTCGGCCCCTCCGGCTGCGGCAAGTCCACCCTGCTGCGGGTGCTGGCCGGCTTCCACCCGGCCGCCGCCGGGCAGGTCGTGCTGCACGGCCGCGTCCTCGACGACGGCCGCAGCAGGCTCCCCGCCGAACGGCGGGGCGTCGGCCTCGTCCCGCAGGACGGCGCGCTCTTCCCGCACCTCAGCGTCGCCGCCAACATCGGCTTCGGACTGCCCCGTTCGCAGCGCCGGGCCCGGGTCGCGGAACTGCTCGACCTGGTCGGCCTGCCCGGCCTGGGGGAGCGCCGACCGCACCAGCTCTCCGGCGGCCAGCAGCAACGCGTGGCCCTGGCAAGGGCGTTGGCGCCCCGCCCGCGTCTGCTGCTGCTCGACGAACCGTTCGCCGCCCTGGACGCGGCCCTGCGGGCCGACCTGCGCCGTGAAGTCGCCGCCGCCCTGCGGCAGTCCGGCACCACGGCGGTGCTGGTCACCCACGACCAGGACGAGGCGCTCTCCTTCGCCGACACCGTCGCCGTCCTGCGCGACGGCCGGATCGCCCAGGCGGGCAGCCCCGAGGAGCTGTACCACCGCCCGGCCGACGCCGCCGTCGCGGGCGTGCTGGGCGAGGCGAACCTGATTCCCGCCGAGGCCAGGGGCGTCGAGGCGCTGACCGCCCTGGGCGCCCTCCCGCTGGCCGGCCCCGCGGTCGACTCGGGCGGTGCGCTCGCGCTGCTGCGGCCGGGCCAACTGCGGCTCACCGCCGGGCCGGTGGCGGGCGCCGTCCCGGCGAAGGTGCTCGGCAGCGACTTCCGGGGCCACGACCACCGGGTCGAACTCCGGCCCGGGGCGGCGGGGTTGCCCGAGGTGCTGATCGTCTCCGCCGACCGTCCGTGGCCGGTGGGCGGTGAGGCCTACCTGGCCGCCGCGGGGCCGGTGCACCTGCTGCCGGGGGCGTGAGCCCGGTTCGTACGGCGGGCGCCCGCGGTTCGTACGGGGTCACTTGCCGGTGAGCGTCCACGCGCCGTCGGCGGCCGGGGCGGCCTCGTTGAGCGCGGCCCAGGGGGCGTGGTCGCGCTCGAAGGCGTCGAGGAGGTAGGCCGAGACGGCGTCGGCGACCAGGGCGACGCGGGCCGGGTCCTCGTCGGTGGTCTCGGCGACCGCCTCACCGGCGACGCCGCCCAGGGTGTGCTCGCCCTCGGTGACGGTGAGCAGGCTCTTCGGGGACGGGCTGAGCCGATAGGCGTCGGTGAACCACTCCGGCCCCCGGGTGGAGAGCTGGGAGTGGTCCTTGCCGCCCGCGACGACCAGGGCGGGGGTGGTCATGGTGGCGTAGTCCGGCCGCATGAACGGGAGGTGCTCGGCGGCGAACGGGGTGAGGGAGTCGCCGGTTCCGGTCACGGCGATCAGTGCGCCGGCCGAGACCGCGGGGTGGGAGTGGTCCTCGCCGACGGCGCCGTCGGCGTCGAGCACGCGCGCGCCGAGGACGGCGCCCGCGGTCTGGGCGCCCCAGGAGTGGCCGACGACCGCGATGCGCCGCCGGTCGGCGCGGTCCGCCAGGTCGCCGGCCTGGCGGAGGGTGTCGTCGAGGTGGTCGAGGACGGCGTGGAGGTCGGCGATCCGGACGCGCCAGACGGTGGCGAAGCGCGGGTCGTCCCAGCCGATGCCGTTGCGGCGGGAGTCCAGGTGGGTGGGCTGCACCACGACGAACCCGGCGGCGGCCCACCGGTCGACGAGGGGCTCGTACCCGTCGAGGGACCACGCGTTGCCGTGGGAGAACACGATCACGGGCAGGCCCCGGCCCGACACCGGGGCGGTGACCTTCACCTGGAGGTCGATGCCGCGGCCGGGTGCGGGGACGGTGAGGGGCTTGACCGCGACGATCCGTCGGTCGAGAGGGCGAGTGGGCTGGTCGAGAGGGCGGGTGGGCATGGGAGACCTGCGCTTTCGCTCGCGGAGGGCTCTGCCATAATTTGGCGGAGCAGCGTTCCGCCAACTTAGCGGAACATTGTTCCGCGAGTAAAGGAGAAGCCCGTGCCGGAACCGGTCGGAGTGCGCCGAGCGCAGGCCCAGCGCACCCGCGAAGGCGTACTGGCCGCCGCGGCGGCGGTCTTCGTGGAGCAGGGTGTCCAGGCCCCCGTCCGGGACATCGCCGAACGGGCCGGCGTCGGCGTCGGCACGCTCTACCGGAACTTCCCGACCCGGGCGGACCTCGTCACCGCCGTCTACCGGCACCAGGTCGACACCTGCGCCGCCCTCGCGCCCCGGCTGCTGGAAGAGGAGGCCTGCCCGTTCGCCGCGCTGACCCGCTGGGCGGAGGCGTTCGTCGAGTTCCTCGTCACCAAGCACGGCCTCGGCGCCGCACTGGGATCCGGCGACCCGGGGCTGGAGAACCTCCACGCCCTGATGCTCGACACCCTGGTCCCCGCCTGCGCGGCGCTGCTGGAGGCGTGCGCGGCCGCCGGTGAACTCCGCCCCGGCATCACCGCCTACCCGCTCATGCGGGCCATCGGGAACCTCTGCATCACCGGCCCCGACTACGGCCGCGCCGAGGCCGGGCGCATGGTCGCCCTCCTGCTCGCGGGCTGCCGGGGCGAGGCGTAGCGCCGGACCGCGCGGCGCGCCGTCGCTACGCCCCCTCGGGCAGCTCCACCGCCTGCCAGCGGTAGGCCGCGTCCTCCTGCCAGACCTGCAACTCGCCCTCCACCACGGCCGCCAGGCACAGTCGCCAGTCGTCCCCCATGGCGAGGGCGACCCGGGTGGCGGGGCGCAGGGTCGGCCGCCACCAGCGCGGACGCCGGGAGGCCCCGCCGGCCGGCAGGCGCAGCCGTACGCCGCCCGCGCCGGCCAGGGCGACGGTCGGGCCGCCGCGGTGGCCGACCATGGCGATGCCGAGCGAGGGCTCCCCGTCGCCGATCTCGGTGGCGGCCGCCGACGCGCCCAGGGTGTGCAGCTGGGCGGAGCCGTCCGTCCGCAGGGTGGCGGCCTGCGGTCCGGCGGAGGCGCGGGCCAGCGCCCCGGCACGCAGGGTGCCGGGCGGGCCGAGCGGGACGGGCGGTTCGCCGGAGCCCGGCCGCCAGCTGAGCACGCGGTCGCGGTGCTCGACCAGGACCAGCCAGGCGCCGGGCCGTTCCTCCTCGGCGGCGAGCACCCGGTCGGCGGGGCAGCCGGGGTGTTCCTGTCCGGTGAGGGTGAGACCGGGGGCCCAGCGGTAGGAGCGCAGGGCGCCGGCCGCGGCGGTCCACACGGTCAGCTCCCCGGCCGCGCCCACCGCCCCGGCCAGGCCGCTGACGCCGCGGGCGGCCTCCCACCAGCCGGCCGCGGTGCCGACCCAGAGGGTGCCGGAGCGGTCCTCGGCGCAGACCACCAGCTCGCCCTGGCGCCCGGCCCAGCCTGCCGCCAACTCCCGCACCGCGCCGGGCCCCTGGCCGGCGGGCGGCCGCCGGCCGGTGCGTCCGGGGCCGGCCAGCGCGGTGCCGTCGGCGCCGGCCGTGACCACCAGTGGCCGGCCGGCCCGGTCCGGCAGTACGGCCAGGCCCGCGGTGCGTGCCACCGGGCGGTGGGCGCGCAGCAGTTCGCGGCCGCGGGCGGCCCAGGGGCCGAGCGGGGCGGGGCGCCGGTCGGGCTCGCGGGCGAGCGGTTCGCAGGCCCAGCGGGCCAGTTCCTCGCTGTAGCCGGCGGCGAGCAGTTCGGCGCGGGCCTGCTCGGCGGCGAGCCGGTGGTCGAGCCGGCCGTGGTCGGGCAGCAGCAGGGTGCGGGCGAGGGTGCCGACCGCGAAGAGGTCCTTGGCGGTGGTGGGGAAGCCGCCGACCTGCTCGGCCTCCGGAGGTACGTGCCCGGGGGTGAACACGGCGACGGTCAGGGTGTGGTCGAGCGGGGCGAGGAAGGTCAGGTCGATCAGCTTGACCAGGCCCTGGCCGTCCACGAGGACGTTGGCGGGGGAGATGTCGCGGTGCACCCAGCGCTTGCGGTGCAGCTCGTCGACGATCCGGCACAGCCGGGCCAGCACCTCGGCCACCGCGGCCGGGCCGCCGCGCTGGCCGCGGGCCCAGGTGTGCAGCGGCACGCCGTCCACCCAGGGCGAGATCTGGTAGCCGAGCAGCGAGCCGGAGGGCGCCGCGCCGGGCCGGTGCGGGGAGGGGCCGAGCAGGAAGCTGGGCACCACCAGGTCGGTGACGCCGAGCCGGTGGGCGTTGTGCGAGACGTCGTCCCAGCGGCCGAGCCAGCGCCGTACCTCGGACGGGTCGCGCTCCAGCATGATCTTCGCGGCGACGAGTTCCTTGATCCCGTTGTGCCCGGTGCGCACCGCCCGCCACACCTCGGCCTCGCCGCCCCGGTGGTGGAACTCCAGCAGCTCGTACTGTTCGGGGTCGAACTCGGGCCCGAAGCGGAGCCCGGGCACCCAACGAGACTCGGACACGCAACCCCCGACGCTTCCTCACCGCTGCGGACGCGCGACTGCCGTACGGCCTGCGCGCAGCCCAGGATAGTGCTCATTTCTGTTCGTCTGCCCGGAGGAGGGCCTATTCTGATGGGCACCCGAGCAACATCACGAAACAACGTCAACTCATGATCGTACGGGGAATGTTGATCATGAAGTGGGACGACCTCAAGGCACAGGGGGACGGTGCATGCTGCAGCTTGCGGTGCTGCTGATCGTGGTGGCACTGGCCGGGGCGGCCGCCGTCGTGCTCGCCCGTAGGCGAACCACCCTGGACCCGGCCGGAGTTGCCAAGGCCCTGGCCGCGGCCGCCGGACAGCTCGCCGCCGGGAAGGCCCCACAGGCCCGCCGCCGCTACGCCCGGCTGGCCCGCCGACTCGCCGCCGGACCCGCCGAGTTGAGCACTCAACGCGGCCTCGCCCTGCTCGGCCAGGCCGAGGCCACCATCCCCACCGGCGACCAGCAGGCCACCCTCGCCCTGCACCGCGAGGCCTTCCCGCTGCTCGCCGACCCGGCCCGGCAACTGCCCCGGTGGAGCCTGCGCCGGCTCGCCGAGGAGCGGACCCAGGCCCCGGACGGCGACCTCGGCCCCGTCCTCGCCTACCTCCGGGCCACCGCCACCGGCACCGAACCCGGCGAGGACACCGACACCGCCGCCCGCACCGTGCGGTGGCTCCAGCACCTCTGCCGCGAAGGCAGCCCCGAGCAGCGCGACCACGCCACCGACCGGGCCCTCGCCGCCCTGCCCGGCCAGGACTGGCCGGTCCTCGCCCGGGCCGCCCTGCTGAACGCCACCGGCCGCGCCGAGCAGGCCGAACCGCTGCTCGCCGCCACGGCCCCCGGCGGCGGCGCGGAACTCTGGTTCCGCTGGGGCGCCCAGCTGTTCACCGCGCACCGGGACGAACCCGCCGTCGCCGCCTTCGACGAGGCGCTGCGCCGAGGCCCCGGCGACCCCGGCCCCTGGGGCCGCGGCCCGCTCCTGCGCACCGACAGCCTGCTCTTCCGCGGCCTCGCCCGGCAGCGCCTCGGCACCACCGACGCCGCCTGGGCCGACCTCGCGGCCGCCGCCACCGAGACCCCCGGCGACCCGCGCCCGCGCTACGCCCTCGGCCGGCTCGCCCTGCTGCTCGGCGCCGACGACCAGGCCCGGGAGCAGTTCACCGCCGCACTCACCGTCCAACCCTCCTTCGCCCCGGCCCGGTTCGGCCTCGCCCTGGTCCACGAACGGGCCCAGCGGCACGCCGAGGCCGCCGCCGACTACCGCACCGGCCTCGACCAGGCCCCCGACTGGCGCCCCGCCAGGGTCCGGCTCGGCGCCGCCCTGACCGCCGCCGACCGGGCCGCCGAGGCCGAGCCGCTGCTGCGCGCCGAGGCCGACACCGAACCCGACTCCCGCTGGAGCCGGATCGCCGCCTACCACCACGGCCTCGCCCTCGCCCGCACCGGCGACCCGGCCGGGGCCCTCGCCCGCTGGGAACCCCTGGACGACCCCGAACTGCACGTCCGCCAGGCCCTGGCCCGCGACCGGCTCGCCCGCACCCGGCTGGCCACCGACCCGGCCGCCGCCCGCGAACTGTGGCAGCGGGCCGCCGCCGAACACCCCGGCGCCCCCGGCTACCGGTCCGCGCTGCGCGAGGCCGCCCTGCGCGAGGCCGCCCACCTGCTGGTCACCGGCCGCGACCACGCCGCGACGCGGGAGGCCGCCACCGCCGCCCTCGCCCTGGCCGACGCCCTGCCCGGCGCGCTCACCCACCGGCAGTCCCGGCTGCGCGCCGCGCTCGCCCTCGCCGAGGGCGCCACCGAGCCGGTCACCGCGCTGCTCGACCCCACCGCCGGGCTCCGCGACCGCTACCACCTGGCCGCCGCCGCCCTGCTGGCGGGCCGCCCGGTGCAGACCATCGCCCTGCTCGGCCCGCTCGACCCCGACCCGGCCGGCGACCCGGCGCTCGCCCGGCTGCGCGCCCTGCTCGCCGAACGGGCCGGCAACTGGGCCGCCGCACTGGACTGGTACCGGCACTTCCTCACCGCCCCCGCGGCCGGTTCCGACTCTGGCCCCGACCCCGCAGCCGGTCCCGGCGCCGGCCCGGTCGGCGACTGCGCGGCCTGCACCCGCCCCGCCACCGGCGCCTGCGGCGGCTGCGGCCGGGAGGCCTGCGCCGAGCACCTGCACGCCCCGGCCGGTTCCGGCTCGCCCCGCTGCACCCGCTGCACCGGCCCCGCCCTGCGCGCCGTCCTGGACTGCGCCCGCCGGGCCGGCACCCCCGACCAGGCCGAACCCGTCCTGGCCGCCTGGGCCGAGGCGCTCGGCGACGGCGCCGCCGCCGCACCCGTACGGCTCGACCTCGCCCTGCTGCGCGCCGAACTCGGCCGCCTCGACGAGGCCCTGGCCGACCTGCCGGAGGAGGCCGGCGCGGCCCGGGCGGCCGTCCTGGTCCGCCGGGCCGGCGCCGCGCTCGCCGCCGAACAGCCCGGCCGGGCGGCCGGCGACCTGCGCCGGGCCCTCGCACTCGCGCCCGGCCACCCGCAGGCGGCCGCCGCACTGGTGCTGCTCGGCGAGCACGAGGCCCACCAGCACGCCGTCGAGGGCCGCCACGGCGAGGCCTACCGGGCCTACCGCGCGCTGCTGCTCGACGACCCGGCCCACCCCCGGCTGCTGCACGCCCTCGGGCTGGCCGGCTACCGTTTCGCGGCCTCCACCGGGGCGGCGGCCACTGCCGAGGGCGGCACCGCAACCCCGGCCGAGGCCGCCGACGAGCAGGTGTGGGCCTGGACGCTCGGCTGCCTGGTCGCCGCCCTGCACCGCGAGGAGCTCTGGGCCGAGACCGCCCGGATCACCGGCCGCGAGGCCGACCCCCAGCGGACCACCGCCGCCCGCACCGCGCTCACCGACCGCCTCCGCGAGGACCTGCGCGCCCTCGACCGGGCCGCCGGCCGCAGCGGCGACGAGACCACCGCGTGGACGCTGCGCCTGGGCATGGAGTCCCACGCCGCGGACGCCTTCGCCCAGGAGGACGTCCGGATATCCCTGCCCGGCCGCCCCGCCCGCCGGCTGGTCCTCGGCCCGGGCCTGGACCGGCTGCTCCGCGCCGAACTGGCCGACTGGGGCGAGGCCTACCAGCAGGCCGTCGGCGCCTGGCGGCGCGGCCCCGGGGCCACCTCCGGGCCCGCGCTCGGCCGCGCCCTCAGCCTGTTCGGCGCGCTCGGCCCTCAGCAGTACCTGCACCTCCAGGGCCGTCAGGCGGCCGCCGTCGCCGCGCTGGACGCGGTCGCCGAGGGCGAGCGCGGCGCCGCCTGGCAGTCGCTGCTCGGCGCGGCCCTGGTCAGCCAGGCCCGGGAGCACCACCGCAACCAGGACTGGCGGGAGGCGCTGGACTGCCTCACCCGGGCCCGGACCGTCCCCGACCTGGTGCTGCCCGCCGACGTGGCCCGGGTCGCCGCCGAGTCCGGGGTCCGGGCCGCCCGCGCCCTGTTGAAGAGCAGCGTGGACGACCAGGAGGGCGCGGCCGTCCTGCTGGAGAAGGCCCTCGCGCTGGCCCCGGACGACCCGGAGGTGCGCGGCGACCTCGGCGCGACCTACGCCCAGTGGGCCCGCAAGATCAACAACGAGGAGAAGGACTACCTGCGCGCCCTCGAACTGCTGGCCAAGAGCGCCGAGCTCGCCCCCGGCGACCCGACCGCCCGGCACTTCCTGCGCGCCGCCCTCGGCAACCGGGCCGGCCAGCTGAGCCGGGCGGACGCCACCGACGCGGAACTCGAGGAGGCCGTCGGGACGTGGAAGCGGCTGATCGAACTCGACGACGACCCCGAGAACCGCCGGGGCCTCGCCTTCGTGCTGCGCCAACTGGCCCGCTCCGCCGCCTTCGCCGACGACAGCGCCCGCGCCCTCGCCCGGATGCTGGAGGCCCTGGTCTGGGACCCGGACTGGGAGGGCGACGCCGGGCGCGAGGCGGGCCGCCGGATCTCGGTGCTGCTCGCCAACCACGTCATCGACCACATGCAGAACAGCACCTTCCAGGCCCAGGCCGCGATGCTCCAGAAGGCCAGGTCCTACGACGACTCGCCCGACATCCGCGGCCTGATGGTCAGCGTCTGGCGCGGCCGGGCGATCTCGTTCTACGAGGAGCGTCTCTACGTCGAGTCGATCAACCTGCTGCGCGAGGCGCTCGAACTCGCCGTCTCGCGGGAGGACACCGCCAAGCTCAAGAGCGAACTCGGCATCGTCCTCAGCTCGTTCGCCGTCGCCCGGGCCAACGCCGGCAACCATCTGGAGGCCCAGGGGGCGATGGAACTGGCCCTCCAGCACAATCCCCACGACCTCGAACTGCGCGCCCTGGCGAACCGGATCGACAAGCTCGGCCGCCGCTACTGACCGGACCCGGCAACCGCCGGGCGGCTCGCGCCGTCGTAGCCCGTGCACCTGTTCGCCGCCGCCGTCCCGGCCACCGTCCGCACCGTCCGCACCGGCCCCCCGAGACCCACCGCCCAGCCCGCCACCCCCCAACCCCCCTTTCCCGTCCGGACCGTGAGGAGAGACCGCCCGCCATGCCACTGCACGAACCGTCGCCGTACGAGGTCCTGGGCATCCCGCCCACGGCCGGGGTGCGCGAGATCAACCTCTCGGTCGGGAAGGCGCTCAAGGCGGGCCGGTACAACCGCCAGCAGATCCAGGACGCCGCCGCCCTGCTGCGCAACCCGGACCGGCGCCTGGAGGTGGACCTCCAGCAGCCGCTCCCGCCCGAACCGGTCGACCAGGCCGCCGAGTTGCTCGCCCCCGCGCTGGCCGAACCGCTGCTGGTGATCGAGCGCCCCGGCCTCCCGCCGGCCTCGGACCTGCTCGCCCTGCACCGGGCCGAGGCCGTCGCCGACTTCGCCGAGCCCGCCCCCGGCGGCGCCGACCCCGAACCGCCCGTCCCCGCCCGCTACGCGGCCGACCTGTCCGTGCTGCCCCAGATCGAGGTCCCTGAATGACCGACGCACCGACCGCACCGACTGCACCGACCGTGCCGGCCGCACCGACCGCAGTCGCGCTCGACGGCCACCGGCCGCTGGAGGTCCCGCCGGGTGCGGAGGCCGTCGACCTGGAGGCGAAGTTCACCCAACTGCTGTTCCGGTCCTCCCTGTTGGGCAGCAAGCTGACCGAGCAGAAGCAGCAGGCCCGGGCCGAGCAGCGGGACCTGCTGGGCGTCCTGATCGAGGTGGACGACGCGCTGACCGCCCTCGGGCTGGACCGCGAGCTGGTGGCGCTCGGCCGCGGCGCCGGGCTGGAGGCGACCCGGCGGCGGTTGCTCGGCCGGCTCGCCAAGGCGGGCGTCCGGCCGATGCGGCTGGAGGGGCTGGCGGCCGACCCGGCGCTGACCGAGATCGTCGGCACCGAGGTGCGGCCGGGGGTGGCGCCGGAGACGGTGCTGCAGACGGTGGTGACCGGCTTCTTCTGGGAGCAGGAGGTGCTGCGCCGGGCCCAGGTGGTGGTCGCCGCAGCGGAGTCGGCGCCGACGTCACCGCCCGTTCCGGTGTCGGTACCGGTACCGACACCGGAACCGGCGCCGGTCGAGGATCCGCGGAGTGCGCAGATCCGGCCCGAGGAGCCCGGGACGCCGACGGACTCGCAGGTGCCGGAGGAGCCGGAGGAGCCGGAGGTCGTCGAGCCGACGGCCGCCGCGCCCGACCCCGCCGCCAGGCCGGTTCCGCCCCGGGCTCGTCGGCACGCCAAGGCGACGGGCCGGCCGGCCAAGCGCGCCAAGCGCAAGAAGTAGCCAGGACCACGAGGGGCAAGAGGGGAACGACATGTACCGCACACTCGGCATCGACCTGGGCACCACCAACTCCGTGGTGGCCCACCTGCGCCGGGGCGCGCCGGAGATCATCTTCAACCGGCAGAACCAGGAGGCCACGCCCTCCGTGGTCGGCAGCGGCCGCAAGGGCGAGCTGCTGGTCGGTTCGACCGCGCGCAGCCGGATCGCCATCGACGGCGCCAACGTGATCCGCTCGGTCAAGCGCTTCATGGGCCGCAAGTTCAAGGACCCGCAGGTCCAGGCGGCGCTCAAGGAGGTGGACTACAAGGTCACCGCGGGCACCGACGGCGACGTCAACGTCTGGTTCAACGGCCGCTCCTACACCCCGATCGAGATCTCCGCGATCATCCTGCACCGGCTCAAGCAGGACGCCGAGCAGCGCCTCGGGGAGCCCTTCCACCGGGCAGTGATCACCGTCCCCGCGTACTTCGGCGAGCGACAGGTGGCCGCCACCCAGGAGGCGGGCCGGATGGCCGGTCTGCACGTGCTGCGGATCATCAACGAGCCGACCGCCGCCGCGCTCGCGTACGGCCTGGCGAGCGACGCCGGGGACGAGGGCCGCACCGTCCTGGTGTACGACCTCGGCGGCGGCACCTTCGACATCTCCATCCTGCTGCTGGTGCCCGGTTCGGTCTCGGTGCTCGGCATCGAGGGCGACAACCTGCTCGGCGGGGACGACTTCGACCGGGCGATCACCACCGCGCTGCTGGAGGACATCCGCGAGGAGTACGGCTCGGACTACCAGCCGGACCTGCGGGACCGCCCGAAGATCGCCTCCACGGCCGAGACGGTCAAGATCGAGCTGTCCAACCAGCAGTCCTCCGAGGTGATCCTGCCCGGCCTGGGCGCCGGACAGCTGGTGCTGGAGACGGAGTTCGAGCGCGCCCGCTTCGAGGAGCTGATCGAGGCCCAGATCGAGCGGACCATCGAGCTGACCCACAAGGCGATCATGCAGGCCAACCTGACCGTCGGGGACATCGACGAGGTGGTGCTGGTCGGCGGTTCGACCGCGATCCCGCTGGTCGAGCGGCGCCTCGGCGAGGTGTTCGGCACCCGCCGGATCAAGCGCGGCGTCAACCCGATGCAGTGCGTGGCGCTCGGCGCGGCCGTCCAGTCCGCCCTGGTCGGCGAGGTGGAATGCCCGGAGTGCCGGGCCCCCGGGGACCTCTCGGCCTCCAACTGCGCCAACTGCGCGACCTCCCTGCTCGGCGGCGACCGGGTCTCCTGCCCGACCTGCCACGTCCCGGTCGGGACCGGGGCGTCGGCCTGCCCCAAGTGCGCTCAGGAGTTGGACGGTTCGGCCGTCGGCGGGTCGGCCGGGTCCGGTTCGGCCGGCTCCGGGGCGACGATCCCGCAGCAGTCCCAGGCCACCACCGTGCTGCGCGCCGACAACTGCCCGCAGTGCGGCACCCCGGCCGCCCCCGGCGTCACCGCCTGCGAACTGTGCGGTGAGCCGCTCAACTCGGCCGCCCCGGGCCACACCAGGGTGTCCTCCACGGCCGCCGAGGACGTCGGCCTGCGCTGCGCCTCCTGCGCCACCGTCAACCCACCGGGCAGTGAAGTATGTTCCGGCTGCGGCGAGTTGATGCAGGTCACCAACCCCTTCGACATCACCCCGAAGAACCTCGGCATCGAGCTCAACGACGGCCGGCTGGCCGTCATGATCCCCAAGAACACCAGCTACCCGACCAGTTCGCCGGTCGGCCGGGAGTTCGTGGTCTCCGGCAGCGGCCGCCAGCGGCTGGAGATCGCCGTCTACGAGGGCGAGCACGAGATCGCCCAGCAGAACGAGCTGATCGGCCACCTCACCCTCCGGCTGCCCGAGGGCCTCGGCGGACGCACCCCGGTGGAGGTCTCCTTCGGCCTGGACCGCGACCGCACCATCACCCTGTCGGTGCGGATCCAGGGCGGTGCCGAGAAGACCGTCAAGCTGGAGCGGGTCACCCTCGACCCCGAGTTGAAGGTGCAGGTCGAGGAGCAGCAGCGGCAGATCGAGTCCTTCACCGACCGCTGGGGCGGCGAGCTCACCGAGGCCGAGATGCGCGAGGCGCAGCGGCTGATGGACGCCCTGGACGACCTGGCGGCCGGGCAGACCCGGGGCCAGTCGGTGGACGAGGCGCTGGAGCGGGCGCAGCGCCAGCTCAAGGCGCAGCGCTGGGCGCGCGGCTCGGAGGCGTATCTGAGCCTGTTCATCCACTACTGCGAGAAGCACCTGGACCCGAGCGACCTGGACCGGCTGCGCTCGGTGGCCGCCGAGCTGCGGCTGCGCCGGGAGGCGGCCGACTGGGAGGGCGCGATGCGCGCGGCCCAGAAGGCGGACGAGCTGTGCGACTCGCTCGGCCACACCTTCCGGATGCTCACCATGTGCAACGTCTACGTCAACCAGAACATGGTCTCGCCGGCCCTCGGGCAGCGGATCATGGCGGAGCTGCGCGGCCTGGACGAGGCGGTGGAGGCGCCCAACATGGAGGCGGTCAACACCCACATGTCGAACCTGCTGGCGCTGTACGCGCAGGCGCAGCGCGAGCTGGGCAGCGAGCCGGCCGCCGAGTCGCTCGGCCCGGTGCGCCCGGAGGAGGCCGGTCCGCGATGACCACTCCTGACGTGCCCGATGCGGTGGACGTGCCCGGCGGGCCCGGCCCGGCCGACGTACCCGGCGCGCCCGACGCGCCCGGTGTGCCCGACGCGCCGGAGGTCCGCTGCCCGCTGTGCAAGGTCCCGGCGGACCGGCGGTCGCTGGGCTGCCCGTCCTGCCGGGAGGACCTGGGCGTGCTGTTCCGGCTGCGTTACGCCGGTCGGATCGACTACAACCGGGCGCTGGCGGCGCTGGGGGCGGGGGAGGAGGCGCTCGCGCTCGGCCTGCTGCACCGCGCCCTGGAGGCCGAGCCGGGGCTGGAACCGGCCCGGGAGCTGCTGGGATCACTGAGCGTGTCCGGGGCCGGCGGGCCGGGCGCGGAGCGGCGGGAGGGCCGGCGGGAGGGCGACACGCCCTCTGAGTGACCAATTCGGACGCTTCCGGCCTGCCGTCGAGTTCGATCGGTGCGAGTGTGATCGTCACACGGAGTTCCGCCACCCTCTCAAGGAGTGACGCAATGCGTATTCGCACCACCCTCGCCGCCACCGCGCTCGCCGCGGTGGCCGTCCTCGCCGGTGCCGGCACCGCCGCCGCCAGCGGCGCGACCGCGAACGGTGTCGCCTTCGGTTCGCCCGGTGTGCTCTCCGGCAACCAGATCCAGATCCCGATCAACCTCGAGGCCAACGTCTGCGGCAACTCGATCGGCGTCATCAGCATCCTCAACCCGGCCTTCGGCAACACCTGCATCAACGCCTGACCCGCGCACCGGGGCCGTCCGTCGAAGCCGACGGGCGGCCCCGACGCCGTGCCGGTACCCCCGTTCGGGGGTGGCGGCGCGGGGCCGGGACCGCGAGCATGGTCCCCTGTCCCGCACCGCCGCACCCAGGAGCCCGCCCGTGCCGACACCGCCCGCCCAGCGCAGCTACGCCTCCGGGACCTCGGACGTCCCGCTGCTCGGCGACACCATCGGGGAGAACCTCGACCGCGCGGTGCGCGCCTTCCCCGACCGCGACGCCCTGGTCGACCGCCCCACCGGCCGCCGCTGGACGTACGCCCAACTCGCCGCCGACGTCGACGCGCTGGCCCTCGGCCTGCTGGAGCTCGGCATCGCCAAGGGCGACCGGGTCGGCATCTGGGCCCCCAACTGCGCGGAGTGGATGCTCACCCAGTACGCCACCGCCAAGCTCGGCGCGGTCCTGGTCACCGTCAACCCCGCCTACCGGGCGCACGAGTTGGAGTACGTGCTGAACCAGGCCGGGATCCGGCTGCTGGTCGCCGCCGAGCGCTTCAAGTCCTCGGACTACGCCGGGATGATCGGTGAAGTCCGGCCCCGCTGCGCCGCGTTGGAGCGGGTGCTGCTGCTCGGCAGCCCCGCCTGGGACGAGGTGCTGGCCGCCGGCCGCGCCGCCGACCCGGCCGCGCTGGCCGCCCGCCAGGGCGAGCTGGCCCCCGACGACCCGATCAACATCCAGTACACCTCGGGCACCACCGGCTTCCCCAAGGGCGCCACCCTCTCGCACCACAACATCCTCAACAACGGTTACTTCGTGGGCGAGTTGCTCGACTACACCGAGCAGGACCGGATCTGCGTCCCGGTGCCCTTCTACCACTGCTTCGGCATGGTCATGGGCAACCTGGCCGCCACCTCGCACGGCGCCTGCGTGGTCATCCCGGCCCCCTCCTTCGAGCCCGGCGCCACCCTGGCCGCCGTCGCCGCCGAGCGCTGCACCTCGCTGTACGGCGTGCCGACCATGTTCATCGCCGAACTCGCCGACCCGGACTTCGCCCGCTACGACCTGGGCAGCCTGCGCACCGGCATCATGGCCGGCTCGCCCTGCCCGGCCGAGGTGATGAAGGAGGTCATCGAGCGGATGGGCATGGCGGAGGTGTCCATCTGCTACGGCATGACCGAGACCTCGCCGGTCTCCACCCAGACCCGCACTGACGACCCGGTGGAGCGCCGGGTCTCCACCGTCGGCCGGGTCGGCCCCCACCTGGAGGTCAAGGTCGTCGACCCGGCCACCGGCCGTACCGTTCCGCGCGGCGAGCCCGGCGAGCTGTGCACCCGTGGCTACTCCGTCATGCTCGGCTACTGGGACGAGCCCGAGCGCACCGCCGAGGCCGTGGACGCGGCCCGCTGGATGCACACCGGGGACCTCGCGGTGATGGACGCGGACGGCTACCTCGCCATCACCGGCCGGATCAAGGACATGGTCATCCGCGGCGGGGAGAACCTCTACCCGCGCGAGATCGAGGAGTTCCTCTACACCCACCCCGACGTCCTCGACGTCCAGGTGATCGGCGTCCCCGACCCCAAGTACGGCGAGGAGCTGATGGCCTGGATCCGGATGCGCGAGGGCGCCGAGCCGCTCACCGCCGAGGCCGTGGCCGGCTACTGCGCCGGCCGGCTGGCCCACTTCAAGGTCCCCCGCTACGTGCACGTGGTCGAGGAGTTCCCGATGACGGTCACCGGCAAGATCCGCAAGGTCGAGATGCGCGAACAGGCCGTCCGGATCCTCGGCCTCTGATCCCCTGATCCCCTGATCCCCTGATCCCCTGATCCCCGGAACGCCCGAGGCCCGCCCCGATCGGGGCGGGCCGTCCTGGTGCCGCCGTCAGTACCGCGCGCACCGCTCGCGGTCGGTGGAGACGATCCCGCGGCCCGACCGACCTCGGCGGTCGACCCGCCCGCCGACCGACCGGTCCGGGGCGGCCGGCTCGAACGGCGCTTCACGACCGGCCGCCATGCTCGGCGGATGCGTGAAGCGATCGGAGGGTGCCGTCGGCTGCTGGGCCTCCTCCTGCGGGGGCTGGCGGTGCTGGGCCGGACGGCGGGTTTCGTGGTGCCGGTGGTGGTGCCGGTGGTGGTGCCGCCCCGGCACGGGCCGGCACCGGGGCATCCGGAGCGGCTCCGGCCCGACGTGCCGCTCAGCCCGGTGGAGCGGGAGCTGCGGCGGCAGCTGCGCGGGGTCGGCGGGTGGACGGAAGCGCCCTGAGCGGGCACGCCCGGGCGCCGGGCCGTTCAGGACGGTGGGCGCGCCGCTCCGGTGGGCTGCGCCGACGGGGTTGGCAGCGCGGTGGACGGCAGGCCGGGTACGGCGGTGCGGGCCAGCAGCGGCCCGGTCATCAGGGTGGTGACCAGGGCCATCACCACCATCGCGCTGAACATCCGGGTGTCGATCACCCCGAGTCGGTGGCCCACGTTCAGGATGACCAGTTCGGTGAGGCCCCGGGCGTTGAGCAGGATGCCGAGCACGGCCGCCTCGCGCCGCGTCGAGCCGGTGAGCCGGGCTCCGGCGACGGCGCCGGCAAACTTGCCGGCGCAGGCCGTCAGCAGCACCGCCGCCACGATGACCAGGCCGCGCAGTCCGAGGCCGGTGAGGTCGACGGCCAGGCCGGTCACGGCGAAGAAGGCCGGCAGCAGCAGTAGGCCCGCGTGCTCGATGCGCTCCGGGACCTCGGGCGCGACCGCCTCGATCCGGCCCCGGGGCACCGCCGCACCGAACATGAACGCCCCGAAGACGGCGTCCAGCCCGATCCGGCTGGTGACCCAGGCGGTGATCAGAGTGCCGGTGACCAGCACCGCATGGATCCACGGTTCGCCGAGGGGGCGACGGCGCCCCGGGTCGAGCAGCCGGGCGAGCGCCGGGCGGACGACAACGGCGAGCGCCAGCACCACCACCGCCGTACTGAGCGCCAGCCGTCCGAGCGACCACAGGCTCCGCGCCTGCACCACGGCCACCACCACGGCCAGCGCGCACCAGGCGAGGAAGTCCTGGAAGGCGGCGCAGGCCAGCGACAGGCTGCCGAGCGGGTCGTGCTGCATCCGTCGCTCGGCGATGATCCGGGCGAGGACGGGGAAGGCGGTGATGGACATCGCCGCGCCCAGGAACAACGCCGGTCCGAGCCGGCCGTCCGTGGCCAACTGGGCGGTGTCGAACCACGGGTAGAGCACCAGCGCCAGCCCGACGCCGAGCGCGAACGGCAGCGCCACCGAGCTGAGCGACACCGCCGTCACCCGGCGCCCGACCCCGCGCAGATGGCCGACGTCGAACCGCAGGCCGACGGTGAACATGAAGAGGACCAGGCCCAGTTGGGAGAGCACCCGCAGGTACGACTGGACCTCGGCGGGGAACAGCTCGGCGTCCAACCGCCCCGGCAGCAGCCCGAGCAGGCTCGGCCCGAGGGCGACCCCGCCGACGATCTCGCCCATGACGACCGGCTGGCGCAGCCGTTGGGCGATCCGTCCGCAGACGAAGGCGGTGCCGAGGATGACGGCGAGGGCCAGAAGCACCCCGCCGGCCGTCGCCGAATCGCCCGAGGAGGCTGTCAACGCGGCTGAGTGGTGCCGGAGTTCGGTCATCGGTTGCACAGTGCTCGGGCCTTTCGCGAGGCGCGCCGACGCGCGCGGGGTCCGGTCGGGTACGGGGCGGTGCCGGTTACCGCTCGGCGGCGGTGAGCAGGTCGGTGCGCAGCCGGACGGGGGCGGTGCCGAAGGCGATCCGGCGCAGCAGGGCGCCGTAGAGCGGCGTCCTGGACATCAGCGCCGCCGCCCGCGGGCGCAGCGTCGAGGAGAACCGGCCGGTGGAGAGCATCATGCGGCTCTGGATCCGCTGGATGTTGGTGATCCGCTCCACCTCGGGCCGGCGCAGCTCGGCGTAGCGGCTCAGCCGGGCCGCGCCCGTGTCGCCGCTGCGGACCGCCTCGACCAGGACGGGGTGGGCCGCCACGGCGTCGCGGATGGCGAGGTTGATGCCCTGGGCGCCGATCGGGCTGTGGGTGTGGGCGGCGTCGCCGATCAGCAGCAGGCCGTCGCGCACCCACTGCTCGGCGCTGCCGGAGAAGACGTCCAGCAGGGACAGGTCGGCGAAGCCGGTGATCTCGGCCCGGATCCGCTCGGCGTACTCCGGTGCGGCGCGGCAGAGTTGCTCGACGATGTGGTGGATGCCGCGGTCGGCCAGCGGACGGAATCCGCCGTGCGGGAGGGTCCAGCCGAGCTGGAGCGCGTCCGGCACCGAGCGGTAGCTCAGCACCGGGTTGCCGCCGGCCCGGAAGACCCGGACGTCGCACGGGCGCCGGGTGTCCGGGCGCGGCGGTGCGGTCAGCCGGAACCAGAGGACGTCCTGGCTGAACAGCTCCTGGCGCCGGTAGCCGATCCCGGCGAGGGCGCGGACCTTGGAGAACCGGCCGTCCGCGGCGACCACGCAGCGCGCCCGGACCACCTGCGCGGGCGCGCCGGCGGCCCCGCCCGCGACGACGCCGTGGACGGTGCCGCCCTCCTCGACCAGGGCGGTCGCCTTGGTGCCCGCCAACTGGCGGAATCCGTCGTGGCGTTCGCAGGCGGCCAGCAGTTCGGTGAGCAGGTGTCGCTGCGGCAGGCTGAGCAGGCAGTTGTACGGCCCCCGCAGCCGGCGGTAGTCGCCGTCGATGAGGATCCGCCCGTGCTCCTCCAGCAGGAACCGGTCGTGTTCGACGGCGCCGCGCTCCCGCGCCGGTGCGAGTACGCCCAGTTCGTCCAGCAGTGCCTGGCCGCCGGGTTGGAGGATCTCGCCGCGGTACGTCCGGTCCAGCGAGCGGCTGCGCTCCAGCACGGTGACCCGCAGGCCGGAGCGCACCAGCAGCAGGGCGAGGGTCAGGCCGGCCGGCCCGCCGCCGACCACGCAGATGTCGGTGTCGATGTCCATGCGGCCAGACGCTAGGCGGCGCGCTTCGACCCCGGTTCGCGTCGTCTTCCCGCAACGGCGGGCGCGGTGACCGGTGCGGTGCCGGTCGTGCGGGGTGGACGGCGGCTCGAAGCCGCCGCGAACGCCTGCCAGGAAGATCTGATCCGGCTCAAGTCCCTGACCCGCCGCAGCGCGCAGGCAGGGCGCACGGACCGGACAGGAGGGCATCGGGCATGTCGTCGGAGACGAGCAGGGAGACGAACAGGGGGCGCGGCGGTGGCAGTTGACAACGGGCGGCGGCGCGTGGTGGTGACCGGAATCGGCGTGGTGGCCCCCGGCGAGGTGGGCACCAAGGCGTTCTGGGACCTCCTGACGGCGGGCCGGACCGCGACCCGGACGATCTCGACCTTCGACCCGGCGCCGTTCCGGTCCCGGGTCGCCGCCGAGTGCGACTTCGACCCGAAGGCCTGCGGTCTGACGCAGCGTCAGATCCGTCAGTGGGACCGCACCGCGCAGTTCGCGGTGGTGGCGGCCCGCGAGGCGCTGGCCGACTCGGGCGTGTCGGGGGTCAACGACCCGGTCCGGACCGGGGTGATGGCCGGCACGGCGTGCGGGATGACGATCAGCCTGGACCGCGAGTTCGCCGTGGTCAGCGACGAGGGCCGCAAGCGCCTGGTCGACGACGCGCACGGCGTGCCCTACCTCTACGACTACTTCGTGCCGTCGTCCATGGCCACCGAACTGGCCTGGCTGGCGGAGGCCGAGGGCCCGGTGGGCGTGGTCTCGACCGGGTGCACCTCCGGGATCGACGTGATCGCGCACGCCTGCGACCTGATCCTCGACGACACGGCCGACGTGATGCTGGCCGGCGCCTCGGACGCGGCGATCTCCCCGATCACGGTGGCCTGCTTCGACGCGATCAAGGCGACCACTCCCCGCAACGACGAACCGGAGAGCGCCTCGCGCCCGTTCGACCTGACCCGCAACGGCTTCGCCCTCGGCGAGGGCGCGGCGATGTTCGTCCTGGAGGAGCGGGAGCACGCGCGGCGGCGCGGTGCGCACATCTACGCCGAGGTCACCGGCTACGCCGGGCGCTGCAACTCCTACAGCATGACCGGGCTGCGAGTGGACGGGAACGAGATGGCGGAGGCGATCCGGGTCGCGCTCGACCGCAGCCGGATGAACCCCGAGGACATCGGCTACGTCAACGCGCACGGCTCGGCGACCAAGCAGAACGACCGGCACGAGACGGCCGCGTTCAAGAAGAGCCTCGGCGACCACGCCTACCGGGTGCCGGTCAGCTCGATCAAGTCGATGATCGGGCACTCGCTGGGCGCGGTGTGCGCGCTGGAGTTCGCCGCCAGCGTGCTGGCGATCGAGCACTCGGTGGTGCCGCCCACGGCCAACCTGCACGTGCCCGACCCCGAGTGCGATCTGGACTACGTGCCGTTGACGGCCCGGGAGCAGCGGGTGCCCACGGTGCTCAGCGTGGCCAGCGGATTCGGCGGTTTCCAGAGCGCGATCGTGCTCGCCGAGCCGGAGTGGAGCAGGGCATGACCGACGTGGTGGTGACCGGGATCGGCGTGGTGGCGCCGAACGGCTGGGGTGTGGCGGAGTACTGGGAGGCCACGCTGGCCGGCCGCTCCGGCCTCGGGCCGCTCACCCGCTTCGACTCCGGCGGGTACCGGGCGCACGTGGCCGGGGAGGTGAACTTCACGCCGGAGGACCACCTGCCGGGCCGGCTGCTGCCGCAGACCGACCACATGACCCGGCTGGCCCTGGTGGCCGCGCAGGAGGCACTCGCCGACGCCGGGGCGGATCCGGCCGCGATGCCGGACTTCTCCGCCGGAGTGGTCACGGCGGCCTCGGCGGGCGGCTTCGAGTTCGGCCAGAAGGAACTCCAGGCGCTGTGGAGCAAGGGCCCGGCCTACGTCAGCGCCTACCAGTCCTTCGCGTGGTTCTACCCGGTCAACACCGGGCAGATCTCGATCCGGCACGGCATGCGCGGCCCCGGTTCGGCGCTGGTGGCCGAGCAGGCGGGCGGCCTGGACGCACTGGCCAAGGCGCGCCGGCACGTCCGCGAGGGCACCGCGCTGATGCTGGCCGGCGCGGTGGACGGCTCGCTCTGCCCGTGGTCGTGGCTCTGCCTCACCCGCAGCGGCACGGTGAGCCCGCGCCGGGACCCGCACCGGGCCTTCCTGCCGTTCGACGCCGACGCCTCCGGCGGCGTGCCGGGCGAGGGCGGGGCGCTGCTCGTCCTGGAGACCCCGGAGCGGGCGGCCGAGCGCGGGCAGCACCGCCACTACGGGCGGATCGCCGGCTACGCGGCCACCTTCGATCCCCGGCCGGGCTCCGGCCGTCCGCCCGGCCTGCGGCGGGCGATCGAGACGGCGCTCGCGGACGCCGGGCTCGGCCCGTCCGACATCGACGTGGTCTTCGCCGACGCCAGCGGGGTGGCCGAGCGGGACCGGGCGGAGGCCGAGGTGCTGAGCTCGGTGTTCGGCCCTCGCGGGGTGCCGGTGACGGCCCCCAAGACGATGACGGGCCGACTGCTGGCCGGCGGCGCCCCGCTGGACGTGGCCGCGGCGCTGCTGGCCCTGCGCGACGCGGTGATCCCGCCGTCCGTCCACATCGGCCGGCCGGCCCACCCGGACCTCGACCTGGTGCGGGACCGCCCCCGGCCGGCCCGGCTGGCCACCGCGCTGGTCCTCGCCCGCGGCCACGGCGGCTTCAACAGCGCGCTTGTGCTGACCAGTTGATCGACCCTGTGCGCGCCCCAACCAACCGACGTGAGGAATTCCCATGGCAGAGTTCACCCTTGACGAGCTGGTCACCGTACTGAAGGAGGCCGCCGGCGCCGACGAGGGCATCGACCTCGACGACATCCTGGACGTGCCCTTCACCGACCTGGGCTACGACTCGCTGGCCCTGTTCAACACCGTCAACACCATCGAGCGGGACCGCGGTATCGCGCTCCCGGACGAGACCGTGGTCGAGGCCACCACGCCGCGCCTGCTGCTGGAGGCGGTCAACGTCGTTCTCGCCAAGGCCGCCTGATCATGTGCGGAGTCGTGGGGGTGGTCGACTACGACACACCGCCCGAGCACCGCCGGGAGCTGCTCCAGCTGATGACGGACACCATGGCCTGCCGCGGGCCGGACGCCGAGGGGCTCTGGTTCGGCCCGTCGGTCGGCCTTGGCCACCGGCGGCTGTCGGTGATCGACCCGGAGCACGGGCAGCAGCCGATGACCGCCCGCCACCAGGGCCGCGGCGCGGCCGTCACGTTCAGCGGGGAGATCTACAACTTCCGCGAGCTGCGCGCCGAACTCGCCGCGCACGGGCACGGGTTCCGGACCGCCTGCGACACCGAGGTGGTCCTGCGCGGCTACCTCCAGTGGGGCGCCGCGCTGGTCGAGCGGCTGAACGGGATGTTCGCCTTCGCCGTCTGGGACGAGCAGACCGAGGAGCTGCTGCTGGTCCGCGACCGGATGGGCGTCAAGCCGCTCTACTACTGGCCCACCGCGGCCGGCGTGCGGTTCGGCTCGGAGCCGAAGGCCGTCCTGGCCGACCGCACGCTGCCCCGAAGGGTCGGCGCGGAGGGCCTGTGCGAGGTGCTGGACATGGTGAAGACGCCCGAGGCGGCCGTCTTCACGGGGCTGTCCGAGGTCCGCCCGGGCCAGCTGGTCCGGGTCGGGCGCGGCGGGGTGCGCCGACAGACGTACTGGCGGCTGGAGGCCCGGGAGCACACCGACGACCTCCCGACGACCATCGGCACCGTCCGCGAGCTGCTCGCTGACACCGTCACCCGCCAACTGGTCTCGGACGTGCCGCTCGGCACGCTGCTCTCCGGCGGCCTGGACTCCTCCGCGGTGACCGCGCTGGCCGCCCTCGGCGGGCCGGTGCGCTCGTTCTCGGTGGACTTCCGGGGCGCCGCCGACGGCTTCGCCTCCGACGCCGTCCGGCGGGAGGCGGACGCGCCGTACGTGCGCGAGCTCGCCCGGCACGTGGGCGCGGACCACCTGGAGGTGCTGCTGGACAGCCCCGGGCTGACCGATCCCGCGGTGCGCGCCGCCGTGCTGCGCGCCACCGACCTGCCGCCCGCGTACTGGGGCGACATGTGGCCCTCGCTGTACCTGTTCTTCCGCGCGGTGCGGGAACAGGTGACGGTGGCCCTGTCCGGCGAGGCCGCGGACGAACTGTTCGGCGGCTACCGGTGGTTCCGCAACCCGGCGGCCCTGCGCGCCGCCACCTTCCCGTGGCTCACCTCCGGTTCGGCGCGCTACTTCGGCGGCAGCTCGCTGTTCCAGCCGGGCCTGCTGGACAAGCTCGACCCGGACGGCTACCGGGCCGCCCGGTACGCCGAGGCGATCGCCGAAGTCCCGGTGCTGCCGGGGGAGTCGGACACCGACCGGCGGATGCGCGAGATCGGCTACCTCAACCTGACCCGGTTCGTGCAGACGCTGCTCGACCGGAAGGACCGGATGAGCATGGCGGTCGGCCTGGAGGTGCGGGTGCCGTTCTGCGACCACCGGCTGGTCGAGTACGTCTTCAACGTGCCGTGGGAGATGAAGAGTTTCGACGGCCGGGAGAAGAGCCTGCTGCGCGCGGCTGTGGCCGACCTGCTGCCGCGCTCGGTGGTCGAGCGGGTGAAGACCCCGTACCCGGCCACCCAGGACCCGGGCTACGAGGGCGTGCTGCGGGCCGAGCTCACGCGGGTGCTGGGCGATCCCGACGCTCCGGTGCTGCCGCTGCTGGACCTCGACCGGGCGCGGGCCGCGGCCGGCCGTCCGACCGGCGCGGTGAGCCGGCCCTACGACCGGGGCAGCCTGGAGCTGGTGCTGTGGCTCAACTCCTGGCTCACCGAGTTCGAGGTCACGCTGGATCTGTGACCTCGGCGGCGTCCGCGCCGCCAACGGCCGACGGGGGCAGCCCCTCGGCCAGGACCGACCGGAGGCCACGCAGCAGCCGCAGCGTGGCCTCCAGGTCGTCCGGGTCCAGACTGCCGGCGAGGTGTTCCATCCAGTGGCGTTCGGCGGGCTCGATCCGGGCGAGGGCGTCGGCCCCCTTGGCGGTCAGGGCGACCAGCGGGGCCCGCCGGTCGGCCGGGTTGGGGGAGGTGCCGACCAGGCCCTCCTCGACCAGCTTGACCACGGTCTGCTGGACGGCCTGCCGGCGCAGTCCGCGCTCGCGCGCGAGGTGGGCGGCGCTCTGCGGTCCGTCGTGCAGCAGGCCGAGGACCTGCCAGCGCGCGGAGGTGAGCCCGAAGCGGGCGGACAGCGCGTCGCCCGCGCGCAGCAGGGCACCGTTGACGGCGAACAGTTCAGTCGTGATGTCACTCAAGGTCTCGGCCGTGGGGGAGAGGTCGGTCATGGGGGCAGCCTAACCGCAGCCCGCCCGGGAATTCGGCAAGAACTTGTCATTCTGCTCCGGCACCCACTACTGTCAATTCGACAAGACCTTGTCGATTCGGCGCACCGCGTCGAACGCGCGCCGCCGGCCGGACCCCGGCCGGACGATCGGAACCTCCGGGAGAAACAGGAATGGCAAACGCCGCCTCGCAGACCGACGAGGCCGCCCCCGACCAGGCCGGCGGCCCCGCCGGCTTCACGCACCGCCAGATCATCACGGCGCTGTCCGGCCTGCTGCTGGCCGTGCTGCTCGCCGCACTCGACCAGACCATCGTCTCCACCGCGCTGCGCACGATCGGCGACCAGCTGCACGGGCAGACCGTCCAGGCCTGGGTGATCACCGGGTACCTGGTCAGCTCCACGATCGCGATGCCGTTCTACGGCAAGCTGTCCGACATCTACGGCCGCAAGCCGCTCTACCTCGCGGCGATCGTGGTCTTCGTCGTCGGCTCGGCGGCCTGCGCGCTGGCGAACTCGATGGAGGCGCTGGCCGTCGCCCGGGTCGTCCAGGGATTCGGCGGCGCCGGGCTGATGTCGCTGCCCACGGCCGTCATCGCCGACCTCGCCCCGGTGCGCGAACGCGGCCGCTACTTCTCGTACCTGATGATGGCCTGGGTCGCGGCCAGTGTGCTCGGCCCGCTGGTCGGCGGCCTGTTCGCGGGCGCCGGCGAGATCCTCGGCGTGACCGGCTGGCGCTGGGCGTTCCTGATCAACGTGCCGCTGGGCCTGGTGGCCCTGCTCAGCGTGCGCAAGGCGCTCAACCTGCCGCACCAGCGGGTGGACCACCCGATCGACTACCGGGGCGCGATCACGCTGGCGGTCGGCCTGGTGCCGCTGCTGATCGTCGCCGAGGAGGGCCTCGACTGGGGCTGGGGATCGGCGCGCTCGCTGGCGCTGTTCGCGGTCTCGTTGCTCGGCCTGGTGCTGTTCGTGCTGGCCGAGCGGGCCCGCGGGCTGGAGGCGATGGTCCCGCTGCGGCTGTTCCGGCGCGGCGGGATCACCCTGGCCACCGGCGTCAACTTCACCATCGGCGTGGGCATCTTCGGCACGGTCTCCACGCTGCCGCTCTTCCTCCAGCTGGTGCAGGGCCGCAGCGCCACCGTCGCCGGGCTGGTGATCATCCCGGTGATGACCGGGGCGATCGTCTCGCAGACCGTCTGCGCGAAGATCATCAAGAAGCGGAACCGGTACAAGAAGCCCGCGATCGTCGGCCTCGGCTCCATGGCCGGCGCGCTGCTGGCGCTGTCCGCCACCGGCGCGGACACCCCGCTGGCGGTGATCGTGCTGATCGCCGCGTGGCTGGGCCTCGGCATCGGACTCTCGCAGACCGTCATCACCCTGGCCATCCAGAGCTCGGCGCCCAAGTCCGAGCTGGGCGTGGCCAACGCAGCCTCCGGCCTGTTCCGGCAGCTGGGCGGTACGACCGGTGCCGCGGTGTTCATGTCGGTGCTGTTCGGCGTCGCCGCCGGCCGGATCGACGGTGCGGCGGACGGCGACGAGGCCGTCCGGCAGGCGCTCTCCGACCCGGACTCCACCGGCCGGCTGACTGCCTCGGCGGTCGACGCCTTCGCCTCGGGTTTCAGCACGATGTTCCTGGTCGGCGGCCTGATCCTGGCGGTGGGTTTCGTGCTCACCTTCCCGCTGCGGGAGCTGCGCGACGAGGAGTGATCGCGCCCAGCCGCACCCCCTGATCCGCGCACCCCCGGTCACCCCCGTGCCGGGGGTACGCGCTTTCCGGCGGCGGTTCGGCGGCCTTCCACGGCAGTTCGGCCCGGTGGACCCACCCGACGGCGACCCGGCGGCGGCTCGAAGGGGCCCCGCGAGCATGGGGACACGACCCGCCGAGAGTGGAGGACCGATGCCCCCCGTACCCCTGCCCCTGCCGCTGGACCTGGCCCCAGGCCTGGTGGACGGCCCGACCTTCCTGTCCATCATGGGCGCACTGCCCACCGGGGTCACCGTGGTGACCACCCTGGGACCGGACGGCGAGCCGTACGGGATGACCTGCTCCGCCGCATGCAGCGTCTCCAAGACCCCGCCGCTGCTGCTGGTGTGCATCAACCGGGAGAGCCGGGTGCTGGAGGCCCTGCTGGAGCGCGGTGAGTTCGCCGTCAACGTGCTGCGCGGCGGCGGCGAGTCCACCTCCGCGCGGTTCGCCTCGCAGCAGGACGACCGCTTCCGGGACGTCCGGTGGGAGCCCGGCAGCGCCGGCGGGCTGCCGGTGATGCCGGCCGACGTGGTCGCGCACGCCGAGTGCCGGGTCGCCGCGGCCGTGGAGGCGGGCGACCACACCATCGTGATCGGCGCCGTGCTGGCCGGCGGCCTCCGGCCCGAGGTGCCCAGCCCGCTGATGTACTGGCGCCGCTCCTACGCCCGCTGGCCCGTCGAGGAGGACCCGAGGACCGCCGCCCTGACCCTGGCGGCCGAGGGCTGAGCGGGCCCGGGAAGCGGGGGGGGGGGGGGGGGGGGGGGGGGGGGGGGGGGGGGAGGGGAGGGGGGGGGAGGGGGTGGGGGGGGGGGGGGGGCGTATCTGGAGTTGCCTT